>DOJM01000356.1:344-8944 GCA_003529225.1 Paenibacillus sp. | reverse complement strand
CAGCGGGATCGTTATCAAATACCGCCCGAATGTCCGACTTAATATGCTTAAACATCACGGTTCCTCTCTTCTTGACTCCCCCATCTCCTGTTTACAGGTACACAAGGAAGGTATTGTCTCCAATCCATCATTCTTATCATACATATGCTGTGGGTGTTTGCTTGGTTTGTTATATAAAAAAAAGATACCTTGAAACAAAAAAAGCCCCTGCAGCATAAAGCTGCAGAGACGTTTAACCGCGGTTCCACTCTGCTTGAACGAATCAAACAGACTGCTGCTGTTACCATCGGCAGAGTTCCTTCGTTCCACTTGGCATCATTAACGGCGATGTACCCGGCGCGATCTAACGAGCCTTTAGGATCGTTCAACCGTGCAGCTCACAGGCGCATGTTCTGCCCCGGACAAATGAATAACTCCCAGCCCGAAAGGGTATCCCTTTCTCGGTTATTCTCTCTGGCAATTGCCTTTATGGACGTACTTCTCCTGATCACAGCTATTATCATATGGTTCTATCTTAGCGTAAAAGCTAAGGGACTGACAAGAGGCTTAATGATAAGTAATACTACCTTAAGCTCCTTTAATTTGTGATTTCAAACGTTCGATGACACGGTTTTGGCCGAGCAAAGCAATCGTAATATTAAGATCACGTCCGTGCGTTTGTCCGGTCAAAGCCACACGTATCGGCATAAAGAGTGCTTTGCCTTNNTTGCTAGCACTGAAATCCTGACAAGCTTCAACCTTAGCTAGGAAAGCAGACAAGACTTCAGGCACTTGGCTTTCCGCCAGAACCTGCGCCGCTTCTGTTTCTAACTCCAGATGGCTGCGGAAGAATAGTTCAGATAGCTCTACGATATCGGAGGCAGAGGTCATCTGCTCTTGATACAGCGCTACAAGGCTTTCTGCCCATGCCAGCTGCTCATCATTCAGCTCAGCCGGTATTTTCCCCGCTTTTTGCAGATGTGGAATCGCTAATGCCGAGATCCGTTTAGGATCAGCATGCTTAATATAGTGATTATTTAGATGCGCCAGCTTGTGCTTATCGAATACAGCCGGGCTTTTGGACAAACGGTCCGCATCAAAAATAGAAATAAGTTCTTCTTTACTGAAGATCTCCTCTTCACCCTCTGGCGACCAGCCCAGTAGAGAAATGAAGTTAACCAAAGCCTCAGGCAAGTAACCCAATTCATCATATTGCTCAATAAATGTAATTACAGATTGATCCCGCTTGCTAAGCTTCTTATGGTTGTCACCAACAATCAGTGTCATATGACCAAATATTGGGGGGTTCCAACCAAGAGCCTCATAAATCATAAGCTGACGTGGTGTGTTGGAAATATGATCTTCCCCACGCAGTACATGAGTGATAGCCATCAGATAATCATCAACAGCTACCGCAAAGTTATAGGTCGGAATTCCGTCCTTCTTCACGATAACAAAATCACCCATTTCTTTCGTATCAAAAGAAATAGTACCTTTTACGATATCATCGAACGTGTACGTACGATCTTCTGGTATACGGAAGCGAATGCTAGCTACTCGTCCCTCAGCTTCAAAGGCAAGGCGTTGTTCTTCCGTCAAATCACGGTGTTTGCCGGAATAACGAGGGGTCTCTCCACGTGCAGTCTGTTCTTCACGTTCCGCTTCCAGTTCTTCCTCTGTGCAGTAGCAGCGGTAAGCCAAACCTTTATCCAGCAAATCCTGCCAATATACACGATATAGGTCAAGACGTTCAGTCTGGCGGTAAGGTCCGTACTCTCCGCCAACATCAACACTCTCATCCCAATCCATACCTAGCCATTTCAAATACTTAAGCTGGCTCTCTTCGCCGCCTGCGACATTGCGCTTCACGTCTGTATCTTCAATTCNNGTTAAACAGCGCCGTTCTGGCGTTACCTATATGTAAATGTCCCGTAGGGCTCGGTGCGTAACGCACCCGGACTTGATCCGTCATTATATTCCCTCCGCTTCATATGGTTAATACTTAGATTTGCTACTTAGACCATCTCAAGATGATATCACATCTTGGAGCAGACAGACAATAGATTGTGCGGCAATTCCTTCGCCACGACCGGCAAAACCAAGCTGTTCAGTAGTCGTAGCTTTAACGTTCACCTTGGACGGGTCCACGTGAAGCGCACGAGCGATAATCTCCGTCATTTGTGGAATGTATGGTGTCATCTTTGGTTTTTGGGCAATAATCGTTGAATCGATATTTCCAAGCTTATAACCTCGCTCGCTAGCAAGTGCCCACACTTGTTCTAATAATTTCAGGCTATCCGCGTCCTTAAACGCTGGATCTGTGTCCGGAAAATGTCTGCCAATATCACCAAGTCCTAGTGCGCCTAGAATCGCGTCACTTACTGCGTGCAGTAGCACATCGGCATCGGAATGTCCTACTAATCCTTTTTCATAAGGAATCGTGACGCCTCCAATAATACAAGGCCTTCCCTCAACCAGTTGATGTACATCGAATCCTTGTCCTACAGCGATCATGATTGTCCCTCTCCCCTGTTTCTTTCTGTGAATTCTGCAAAATCCAAATCATCTGGCGTCGTAATCTTAATATTTCTGTAGCTTCCCTCTACCACAGAAACCGGAATGCCAGCACGCTCTGCCAAGCTGGAATCATCAGTACCTAGAAATCCATCCCGCTCCGCGGCCGCATAGGCATCCAGCAATTCAGAAAGACGAAAAGTCTGCGGGGTTTGAATCGCCCACAGACTTCGCCGATCCGGCGTAGACAGAACTTTGCCTTCGTTATCAACCTGTTTGATCGTATCTTTGACGGGTACAGCAAGAACTGAAGCACCGATCTGCTTCGCTCGCTCGTAACATGCCTCAATTTCATTCGGCTGCACAAACGGACGAACACCATCATGTACCATTACCCACTGTGCCGTAAGTTTCAACAATCCTTTATGTACGGAATGCTGACGCTCAGATCCACCAGGCACTATAGCCTTAACCTTGTCCAGCTTATAGAGCTGTATCCATTCCCGGCAGCGCTCAATATCTTCCTTACCGGTTACGAGCACGATTTCGGAAATCAATTCGTGCTGCTGAAATACTTCCAGCGTATGAACGATAATTGGTTTACCCTGCAGTAACAGATATTGCTTGCTCTCTACAGTACCCATTCGCGTTCCTCTGCCTGCCGCCACAATGACGACACCCACACTGTTTGACATTACTCAGGCTCCTGTCTTTCACGTATATTCACATCATAACGTGTTTGGCGGGCATTTCCAACCCATAGGACATTTGCCGTGCACTTTATCTACGCTTATTGTGCTTTTTCCAAGAGCTTTGGCTTCGCAAATATCATCCGTCCAGCTGAAGTTTGAAGCACACTCGTGACGAGAACCTCCATCGTAGTTCCGATATATTCCCGTCCGCCTTCCACAACGATCATTGTTCCATCGTCTAAATAGGCTACGCCTTGTCCATGTTCTTTGCCATCCTTAATGACCTGAACTACGATTTCCTCACCAGGCAACACTACGGGCTTCACAGCATTCGCAAGATCNNTCAGGACTGAGACTCCCTGTAATTCGCAAACCTTATTCAAGTTGAAGTCATTGGTAACTACTTTACCTCGCAGTACCTTCGCTAACTTCACCAGCTTACTATCCACCTCAGAGATTTCTTCAAAATCCCCCTCGTAGATTAATACCTTCACATCGAGCTCTTTTTGGATTTTATTGAGAATATCAAGTCCCCGCCGTCCGCGATTCCGTTTCAGTAGATCGGAAGAATCTGCGATATGCTGGAGCTCCTCAAGTACGAATTCCGGTATGACTATCGTGCCCTCAATAAATCCGGTTTTGCAAATGTCGGCGATACGACCATCAATAATAACGCTTGTATCGAGGATTTTATGCTCCTCCAGGCCTCTACCTTCCGGCTCAGCCGCTTGTCCCCAGCGTCCAGTTGTCCAAAGTGCAGCTAGTTCCTCTTTTTTCTCCAGACCGATCCGCAGTCCCATATATCCAAAAGCTAACGTAATGGGTACCTGCAGCAACTGCCCAGCTTTACCAAGCCAAATCATAGTAGGATATAACAGAAGAGATAGCAAAAGCCCCCCTGTAAGTCCAGCTGCACCTGCAGCCAATTCATTCATTGGTATACGCGAACAGTACAGAACCGCCTCCCGCAGTTTTGAACCTCCCCATTCCGCGCATAAAGACCCCGCAAACAAAAAAATAATGGCACCCAGCACCGTAAATAAAATGCTTCCCTCTACAGGTAAACTTTCACTTAGCTTTTCCATTCCCTTGGGGAATCCTCTTNNGCATGGTATAGCGAAAAACCAGACCAAGCACCACATATTAAAGCAAAAGACAATATCACTTTTTTCCACATAACCTAACGCACCTCCTTTTTATTGATCCTTGAATGATCTATACCTCACCAGTATGTTCCAATTTTCAAGACGATAAACTCGGGGTAGCGCTGGAATTGCAAAAAGGCTTTGCCACCCCCTAAGGACGACAAAGCCTCTAGCCAAAATTATATTAGTTCAACCTTACTACAAGACTGCTTTAACCGTTCTTCGAGTGATACACTTTATCTTCAGAACGTCTTCTACGACGGTGACGGCGTCTGGCTGTCAATCGGTCGATGTTTTGTTTAAAACCATATAACGCGTAAATTCCAAGTAAGACGAAGATTAGCTTAGCAATTTGTTCAGGGAACACCACAGCTAAAGCCACGGCAACAACAATGACTAGTGGCGCTCCGACAACCACTTTTTTAGGTAATCCAACCTTCTTGAAATTAGGATATTTAACAGTGCTGACCATCAAATACGATAAGAGTAATGTAGCCACGATCATAAATGGAGCAGAAACATCTTTATTAAAAAGAGCTAATGTGGCAAGTACACCACCAGCAGCAGGAATTGGCAATCCGATGAAATAACCAGGAACCCCTGGATGAACATTAAAGCGAGCAAGGCGCAATGCACCAAACACCGGGAAAATTGCAGTTACTGTCCAAGCTAATGCAGAATTTAAATCATGCAGGCTTGAGACGTACATAATAACAGCCGGTGCTACTCCAAAAGAAACGACATCAGACAAAGAGTCCAATTCTTTACCAAATTCACTCTCACATTTANNCATCCAATCCGTCTAACAGCATAGCAATAATAACCATGATAGCGGCCATGCTAACTTTACCGTCAAACGCCATCATGATACCAAACATTCCGAGCATCAAGTTACCTATGGTAAAAAGACTCGGAATTGATTTTTGTATCATTTCTTCACCTCAATTTTCTCACATTGGCCTTCAACAGCTCCAATATTACGTGATTGTATGTTATTTACATTTGCCTGTCAATAAGAACTTGCTTCTGTAAACGTTTGAGCCCATCCTGAATATTACGAGCCCGCACCTCCCCAATTCCGTCCACTTCATCCAGTTCAGCTATGCTTGCAGACATCAAATTAGGCAGCATTTCAAACCGTTCCACCAGATTATGAATGATCACATTTGGAAGCCGCGGAATCTTGTTAAGCAGACGATATCCACGCGGAGTAACCACNNACCACCTCTTCGGAAGAAATTGCCGTAGAAGAGTAGCCCAACAATCGAGCAATATGGTTGTCATCCATTAGGTCATCATCACTAATACGTTTGAGACCGGCAATAATTTCACGAATTTTATCTTCTTGCTCTTCCTTAGCATAGTCTCTGTATAGGAGCCATGCTTCTTCCTCTGTATTTCCAACCAGTTCTTCCATCTGCATGCTGATTAAGCGGCCTTCGTTGCCTAGTTCATTTATATATCGTTTGATCTCCATTTTTATGCGTAGAACCATCTCTACCCGCTGAATCACTCCGACCACTTCGGCCACGGTTACGATTCCCTCATACTCCGAAGCAGACAAATTCGTCAGTCCTTGTGTAAGAACCGCTTTATACTTTTCGAGGGTTTGAATCGCTTGATTAGCTTTAGCCAAAATAGCTCCGATTTCTTTTAGTGCATATCGAATGGATCCTTGATACAGAGTAATGATATTGCGGCGTTGTGAAATGGAAACAACCAGTTTACCTGTTTGCTTCGCTACGCGCTCGGCGGTCCGGTGACGAATGCCTGTCTCGATGGAAGAGATGGACGAATCCGGAATTAGCTGTGTATTTGCATACAAAATGCGTTTCAAATCCTCACTAAGAATAATGGCACCGTCCATTTTGGCGAGCTCATATAAATAATTGGGCGAAAAATCGCAGTTAATGGAGAATCCTCCATCCACTACCTCCATCACCTCAGGACTATATCCAACGACGATTAGTGCTCCCGTCTTAGCGCGCAGCACATTCTCCAGACCTTCCCGAAAGGGTGTCCCCGGTGCCGCCAGTCTGAGCAGATCATTCATATTCTCTAATTGTTCTTTCATAATCCCTGTGCCCCCTAATCTAACGCGACCGATAGTGCATCTGCTACGGTACTGACGCCAATAATCTGGATATCTTGCGGGTGCTTCCAGCCCTTCAAACTTTTCTCTGGCATGATCACCCGCCGGAAGCCTAGCTTCGCGGCCTCCTTCACACGCATTTCCGCGCGTGAAACACCTCTTACTTCACCTGTAAGCCCTACTTCACCGAAGAAAACATCGTAAGGTTTTGTTGAAATATCACGAAAACTGGAAGCGATACTAATCGCTACTGCTAAATCAATCGCCGGTTCATCCAGCTTTACGCCTCCAGCAACATTAAGGTAAGCATCCTGATTTTGCAGGAACATACCCATCCGCTTCTCCAGTACAGCGATAATGAGTGCCATCCGCTGGTGATCCATACCTGTGCACATCCGGCGCGGGGAGGGGAAATGAGTAGCAGCGACAAGAGCCTGAAGCTCAACAAGCACCGGTCTAGTCCCTTCCATACTGGCCACGACTGTAGATCCGGCTACGCCGAGTGGACGTTCCGATAAGAAGAGCTCCGATGGATTTTCTACTTCTGTTAGACCCACTTCACCCATTTCAAAAATGCCGATTTCATTCGTTGAACCGAAGCGGTTCTTTACAGCCCGCAGGAGTCTATACGTATGATGCCGCTCTCCCTCAAAATACAGCACACAATCCACCATATGTTCAAGCATCCGTGGGCCTGCAATAGCGCCTTCCTTGGTGACATGCCCAACGAGAACTGTAGCAATTCCCCGAATCTTAGCGATACGCATAAATCTTGTCGTACATTCCCGAACCTGGGTCACACTGCCTGGCGCACTAGTTACTTCTGGCATAAATACAGTCTGAATCGAATCGATAACAAGAAATTGCGGCTGAATTTGTTCAATCGCTTCTTCTATGCTTTCCATATTCGTCTCACATAGTACATATAGCTCAGCTGACAACGCACCGAGGCGATCCGCACGTAGTTTAGTTTGCCTTACCGATTCTTCGCCCGAAATGTACAGCACTCGCAATCCCTGAGTTGTCAGAGCATGCGACGTCTGTAATAAGAGCGTAGATTTACCGATTCCTGGGTCTCCCCCTACTAGTACCAGCGATCCTGGCACGATCCCCCCACCGAGAACACGGTTAAGCTCACCTATACCTGTCAGTATGCGCGGTTCCTTGTCACTTTCTATACTTATGATCGATTGTGCCTTTTCTTTACTATGAAAAATAGGGGCATTCATTCCCTGTGTTTTGACTACGCTTTCCGTTTCCTCCACCATGGAGTTCCAAGCTTGGCACCCGGGACATTTTCCGAACCATTTTGGCGATTCGTATCCACAATCGGTGCAAAAAAATTTAGTTTTTGGTTTAGCCATTTGTTCTCCTTACGGTCCGAACTTTTAAATTGCGGATATTTTCTTCTAATGAAAGTTTACCATTTCTGCCCCTTTAACGAAAGGTCATTCGGAATTTGTACTAAATGTATATTTTTAAGTGAGAAATTTATATTAAAAAAGCTTCCGCCCCTCTATAAACTGAGGAGCGGAAGCTTCATTTAATTCTTTTTTTTATTCGGATTCTACTTCTTTTTCAAGCAATGGCGCTACAGGGGCATCCACTTTCTTCACTACAAGTTCTCCGCCAACTTCATCAATGTTGAGTGAATCACCCTTTTGGATATTTCCTCTCAATAATTCCTCGGAAAGGCGGTCTTCAATATGCTTCTGAATCGCACGACGCAATGGACGTGCACCGAAGGCTGGGTCGTAACCTTCCTTAGCCAGGAAAGCTTTTGCCGCATCCGTGAGTACGAAATCAACATCATACTCACGCAGCCGCTTGCGCAGTTCATCAGACATCAACGTAACAATTTCAGCAATATGCTTCTCATCGAGGGAATGGAAGACGATGATTTCGTCAATCCGGTTCAAGAACTCAGGACGGAAGCTCTTCTTAAGCTCTTCCATAACCTTGCCCTTCATATTACCGTATTCTGCTCCAGCATCTTGCACAGCTGTGAATCCAAGTGTCGAATTCTTCTTGATCGCTTGTGCGCCTACGTTAGAAGTCAGAATAATTAATGTATTACGGAAATCGACTACCCGTCCTTTAGAGTCAGTCAAACGACCGTCTTCAAGAACTTGCAGCAAAATATTGAACACTTCTGGGTGCGCTTTTTCAATTTCATCA
>DOJM01000356.1:0-338 GCA_003529225.1 Paenibacillus sp. | reverse complement strand
CCGCATTCTCATCGCCGAACATGGCTTCAGCCAATGCACGAGCCAACTCAGTTTTACCTACACCTGTAGGACCGAGGAAGATAAAGGAACCCATTGGACGTTTTGGATCTTTAAGACCCGCACGCGCACGGCGTAGTGCCCGGCTAACTGCCTTAACAGCTTCGTCCTGACCAATTACTCGTTCATGCAGTAAAGCCTCCATGTTAAGCAGACGGTCAGTCTCCTCTTCCTTCAGCTTGCTTACAGGTATACCCGTCCAGCTAGCAACAACCTGTGCGATATCTTCAGGTGTAACCTCCGAATCCGTGCGGCCCTGTTTTTCTTT
The DNA here is from genome assembly GCA_003529225.1 of Paenibacillus sp. Lineage (GTDB taxonomy): Bacteria > Bacillota > Bacilli > Paenibacillales > Paenibacillaceae > Paenibacillus_AQ > Paenibacillus_AQ pseudetheri. The sequence continues at coordinate 13 of DOJM01000356.1, read as the reverse complement.
CCATTGGTTCTTA
>DOJM01000281.1:2746-7085 GCA_003529225.1 Paenibacillus sp. | reverse complement strand
AAGACCAAGATCCTTATAGAATTTATAGCCTAAGGAGACTACTTCCGCATCAATAGCCGGATCCACAGCTCCAAAAGCCTCAATACCAAACTGATGGAATTGACGATATCTACCTGCCTGTGGACGCTCATAACGGAACATAGGTCCGATATAATATAGCTTACTTACATCAGGTTCACCGTAAATCTTGTTCTGAACATAAGCTCTAACGACACCAGCCGTTCCTTCTGGACGCAGCGCCAGATCACGATCGCCTTTATCCTTGAACGTGTACATCTCACCTTCTACAATATCCGTTGTTTCGCCTACTCCACGCTCGAATAACCCCGTGTGCTCGAACATCGGTGTACGGATTTCACGGTAATTGAAACGACGGCATAAATCTCTAGCCTTCCCCTCAATATACTGCCATTTCTCCACAGCTCCCGGAAGCACATCCTGCGTTCCTGTAGGTTTCTCGAATCTTTCTTTAGCCACAGTCTATCCCTCCTAAAAAATACCCCTCTAAATCTGCTCTCTTCATCACTTCATCATGCTAAACAAAACAAAAAATCCCCCGCCCTGTTTATAAAAAACAGGGACGAGGGATTATCATAACCAATAATACACCCGTGGTACCACCCACATTCCGGATCAGAACCATTCTGAATCCGCTCAAAGCGGTTAACGCCCGCCTACGCATAACGGCTACTGATCGCGGNNACAGAATCCTTGCAGCCAAGCAGAAACGATAGATCATCCATTGTACTGGATACATCTGAATCTACAGGGGATTCCTCTCTGGAGTTGTGGGTCCTCGAATTACTTGTTCCCGTCATCAAAACCATATGATAAAATCGTATATTTTTAAATTCTACTGAACTACTGTGCTAAAGTCAAGGCAGGAAATACGAAGCTGAATAAAAAATTCGACAACTTTCAACTTTTAACCTTTATCTACACCGATACAAAAAAAAATGACCTGCAGCCAAATGCTGCAGGTCCATCATCATATATTATTAAAAAGGGGGTCATGCCTCTATTATAAACACGCTATATTAAGGAAACATGAATGTAATATTACGATTATATTACATTCATGTAAGCGGTTTATTTTAATAGATTGTTGTTAATCGAATTGCTCTACAAATGCTCCTTTGCCCCGAAGGATTTCCACAACCTCATTATAATTCTCTTCTGCGACACTTAGATCCATCACATAACGAAGTTCACTTAAATCCCCATCTTTGAGCTCTCCATCTGCTACATCCGCACTAANNGTCCGGGGTTCATCACGCGTTTCTGAGGCGGCAACACCAGGGGCCAACATAGCTCCAGCTGCCGGAGTGCTACCCGTTCCAAGCGTCCCTACAGTACCTGCGGCTAACGTCGTATTACTAAACGGGGCTATCGGAAACAGAATTCTACGATCTTCCCCAATAGGGTCCGTGAGTGGCCATACCTCTAAGCCATCCACCTTATAACTAATCAATGCTATTTTAGCACCTTCTGCTTCATTTTCCGTTCTAAAATAGGCTTGGATTTTTCTGGTCATTACCATTACCTCCTTAGATTATAAGACTAAGTGTTATAAATTGCTATCTCAGGACCTTCAATATTTCACGAACGAACGCAGGCTCATCTTTCGGTGTACGCGAAGNNCAACTATACCACTTCTGCATCTTTAAACTCCGCACCAGCGTTCACAACAGCATCTTTCAGCGGAGGATAACAGGTGATGGTACGCCCTTTAAGCAAGTCTGCACTGATCAGAATTTGGGGTCCGTGGCAAATAGAAGCGATAGGTTTACCAGCTTCGTTTGCTTCTTTCACAAACATCAAAATATCTGCATTTTGCCGTAAATTTTCTGGGGAAGAGCCACCAGGAATTACTATCGCGTCATAATTACCCGCATGAACATCGGCTATAGCTTTATCGGCTGCGTAGGAGACCTCCTTCTTTTTACCCAGTAAAGTCTCACCCTTCTTTAAACCAATAATGTCAGCTTGATGTCCTGCCTTTATAACTTCATCGTAAGGGAGCTTAATCTCAGAATCTTCAAAGTCATTAGCTAGTAAAAATGCAACATTACTCATGTAATAAATTCTCCTCTCTGCTTGTGCAAATGAATAGGTATTTATTGATCTTTCTTGTCGTCTATTACCCTTATCACAATGATTTCTAACCTCTAATCAGAAAATATCCCCGGCTAACCGCATCAAAAAGCCGCCTCCACCACCCATTTCAGGTACGCGGTAAGAGATTACGGCTTCTTCCTTTGATCACTTGGGATTCAATTTCATCTTCCGTCTTTTTGGCTAATGCATAGGCTTCTACAGGACTCCCTGTCGCTAGTGCCGGGATATTTCTCCATACCCATGCCTTCTGTGATTGTCTCATTGCTAAGCTCCTTGCATCGTGCGGGATAACTGTCTACCTTTAGTTTATCCAGCTCCAAGAGGCTCTATCCGCGCAAGTATCTTACTCACTGCTCATCCACAATAAAAAAAGATGTCGAAAGTTAGCTCCGATAGAAGCAATTTTCGACATCTTTTTTTCCATTAACTGCGGCTATCTAAAATGAGAGTAACCGGGCCCCAATTGGTCAGCGACACATCCATCATCGCTCCAAATACACCCGTCTCCACTTGAAGACCTCCAGCTCTAAGCTCTTGGTTAAAGTAATCATAAAGTCGCTCGGCCTCCGCAGGAGCTGCTGCTCCCATGAAATTCGGCCGTCTCCCCTTACGACAATCCCCGTATAAAGTAAACTGGGATACCGAAAGAATCGCTCCCTCAGTCTCCGTGACACTGTAGTTCATTTTACCAGCGTCATCTTCAAAAATACGTAGTCCTGCTATTTTGTCCGCCAAATATTTGGCATCCTTTTCTGTATCTTCATGCGTAACGCCAACTAGCAGCATCAAGCCTTTGCCAATCTCTCCGGTCACTGCCCTATCCACGGTTACTTTGGCGTCCTTACAACGCTGTACTACAACTCTCATCGTACTACTCCGCTCCTTGCCTTATTGCATGATCCGATTCACTGTATATACATCCTTAACCCGTTTCACTTTATCTACAACGGATTGCAGATGCTCCGTGTTACGAATGAGAATGGTCATATGAATCATTGCCATTTTATTCTTATCAGAGCGCCCAGTGACCGCAGAAATGTTCGTTTTACTCTCGGAAACCGCCTGCAGCACTTCATTGAGCAGTCCATTACGATCATGACCTGTAATCTCAATATCCACACTGTAGTTTGCTTCCATCGTACCTTCCCATTCCACTTCAATCACTCTTGCTGCTTCTTCTCCGTCACCTTCACCCGGAATGTTAGGACAATCCTGGCGATGTACAGATACCCCCCGGCCCCGTGTAACATACCCTACAATATCGTCACCCGGCACCGGATTACAACATCGTGCAAAACGGACAAGCAAATTTTCAATTCCTTTTACACTAACACCATTGGTGGGTTGATTACGTCTCTCGCCGGAAGACTTGATCTCCTTCATCTCTGAAGTGAGCTCTAAGTGATTAGCGGCTTCTTCCTGCTCTCTGCGCAGCTTCTCCGTTAAACGGGAAGCAATCTGTGAAGCGGTAATTCCCCCAAAGCCAACAGCAGATAACATATCCTCAACATCGTTAAAAGCAAATTTTTTCGCAGCTTCTAATAGTTTCTCATCGGAAATCCACTCAGAAACTTCGACATTCAGACGCTTCAGCTCACGTTCAATCGCTTCGCGACCTTTTTCGACATTTTCCTCACGTTTTTCTTNNCCGTACGAATGCTTCGATGTCAGTATCTCTACAATATCGCCCGTCTTCAGCTTGTGATCCAGCGGTACGATCCGCCCGTTCACCTTAGAACCAATCGTACGATTACCCACTTCCGTATGAATACGAAATGCGAAATCAAGCGGCACAGAACCCGCAGGAAGTTCAATAACCTCGCCTTTAGGCGTAAACACGAACACGAGATCCGAGAAAAAATCCATTTTGAGTGATTTTACGAACTCTTCGGCATCCTTGGCCTCATGCTGAAGCTCCAATATTTCGCGAAAAAAAGGCATCCGATTCTCCGGATTCACATTATTGCTGGTTCCTTCTTTGTATGCCCAGTGTGCTGCTATCCCGTATTCAGCCGTACGATGCATTTCCCAAGTGCGAATTTGCACTTCGGTCGGCTCTCCGCCAGGACCTACCACTGTAGTATGCAAAGATTGATACATATTGGCTTTGGGCATAGCTATATAATCTTTGAATCGGCCTGGCATTGGCTTCCAAAGGGTATGAATAATTCCGAGGGTTGCATAACAATCCTTGATATTATCCACAATGATACGGATGGCC
>DOJM01000281.1:2399-2675 GCA_003529225.1 Paenibacillus sp. | reverse complement strand
GGCCAGCAGGTCATAGATCTCATTAAACTGTTTGTTCTTCGTACTCATTTTGTTATAGACGCTGTAGATATGCTTCGGACGGCCTGAAAGATCACCTTCAATGCCCATTTCATCCAGCTTGGCACGAATACGGCCAATTACACTGTCGATAAATTGCTCACGTTCTGCCCGCTTCTTATGCACCAGATTAGCAATGCGATAATACTGTTGCGGATTCAAGTAACGAAGCGCAATATCCTCCATCTCCCACTTAATCGCGGAAATCCCCAAACGATC
>DOJM01000281.1:1506-2390 GCA_003529225.1 Paenibacillus sp. | reverse complement strand
ACTGGCTCTCTTCAGATTGATACTTTAACGTACGCATATTATGCAGGCGATCCGCTAGTTTTATAACGATGACCCGGATATCCTGCGCCATCGCAATAAACATCTTACGGTAATTCTCGTTCTGCTGCTCTTCCTTTGAGCGAAAACGGATGCGTTCCAGCTTAGTTAAGCCATCGACAAGCATCGCGCAGGTATCGCCAAATTTCGCACGGATTTGTTCCAATGAGACCGTCGTATCTTCCACAACATCATGCAAAAGCGCCGCAACAATAGATATAACATCCATTTGCATATTGACGACAATATCTGCCACCGCAAGCGGATGCAGAATGTATGGCTCCCCCGACTTGCGGATCTGCCCGTGATGAGCCTGATCGGCAAATTCATAAGCTTCCCGGATGCGGAGAAGATCTTTATCTTTTATATAGGCGCCAGCCTTATCAATTAATCGCNNGCAATCATTCTGAAATCTGCAGGTTCCAATCATTTCGCAAGCAACTTACGCTCTTGTTCAAAGTTGTCTATAATTATGACGCTTACGAAGGATTACGTCAACACTTGCCATCTCATGGCATTCAAGAAGTAAAAGTTATGGAAATCGGACAAATTAATAACACTTGTGAAAATGTTGTTGTAAAAATGTCCAGTTCTATTTAATCTAGTAAAGGCGGATTTTCGCTGGACAACATCATATCCATTAAGAAAGAGGAGTGAACTCCATTGCAACGCGAAATTCAAGTTAATGAAAAACTTCCATGGGGCCCCGGTTTTCTATTAAGCCTACAGCATTTGTTCGCCATGTTTGGCAGTACAGTGCTAGTGCCTAACTTGTTCGGGGTTGACCCTGGCATGATTTTGCTGATGAACGGTATCGGCACACTGCT
>DOJM01000281.1:0-1487 GCA_003529225.1 Paenibacillus sp. | reverse complement strand
GATGCTGTCTTCCCTCCAGCAGTAATGGGAGCTATCGTAGCAACGATCGGACTTGAACTTGTGCCTGTTGCCGCGCGAATGGCAGGACTTATTGCCCCTGAAGGTGTTGCAGTTGCAGACTGGACTCCAGATGGCAAAGCAATCACACTTTCTATGGTGACACTGGGCGTAACCGTAATTGGAGCTGTACTCTTCCGTGGTTTCCCAAAAATCATTCACATCCTCATCGGTATCGTAACTGGTTATGGTTTAGCTTATATTATGAAAATGGTGGATACGGCTGCAATATCTAATGCGAATTTTTTAGCGCACCCTACCATTGTGACTCCATCCTTCGATTGGAATGTAATCCTGACTATCATCCCAGTATCGCTAGTAGTAATCGTTGAACATATTGGACACTTACTTGTAACCAGCAATATTGTTGGCAGAGATCTGGCTAAAGACCCTGGACTTGATCGATCTCTGATGGGTAACGGGATATCTACAATTATCTCCGGTTTTATCGGTTCTACTCCAAATACAACCTACGGTGAAAATATCGGGGTTATGGCATTAACTAAAGTTTATTCTGTATATGTGATCGGTGGCGCTGCAGTGATTGCAATTCTGCTATCGTTCTCCGGTACTTTCTCCTCCGTTATCGCTAATATCCCAACACCAGTAATGGGTGGCGTATCACTACTGTTGTTCGGTGTAATTGCCGCATCCGGTCTACGAATCTTCGTTGAGCAAAAAGTTGATTTTTCCAAGGCTACTAACATGATTATGGCAACGTTGNNCTAGTTGTCGGAATCAGTGGTACAACCCTTACTATGGGTAGCGTAAAACTCAGTGGTATGGCTCTAGCTACAATTGTTGGTATGGTTCTAGCCTTATTCTTCAAACTTATTGAAGTTCTTGGACTGTCTAATGAAGGTGGAGAAAGCGATAAAGCTACTCACTAATTTATTTATGAATTAATAACTCAAAAAGACTGCTCCAGATCCATTTTATGGATTGAGCAGTCTTTTTTTGTATCTCTTTTGACCAAAAAATGCAAAACAGCAACCCTCCGTAGTAGTGACAGAGAATTGCTGTTGTTTGCACTTTTCCACATTATTCGATACATAAATCCTGATTTATTTCCCGGGAAAAGACAAGTTTATCGTATTAATCTTCGTAATCAACTAATGTAATAACTTCAATTCCAGAAAGCTTATTACGTCCAGCAAGCTCAACCAGTTCAATCAAAAACGCTGCGCCTACCACTTTACCGCCAAGCTGTTCTACAAGGTTAACCGAAGTAGCAATGGTGCCACCAGTAGCCAACAGATCATCAGCGATCAATACTTTTTGACCAGGCTTGATAGCATCCGTGTGAACAGCAAGTGTGTCCTTGCCATACTCAAGATCATAACCTACCTCTATAGTCTCATATGGAAGTTTACCGCTTTTACGAATCGGCACAAAACCTACTCCCATCGCATATGCAAGAGGTGCTCCTC
>DOJM01000450.1:5683-6822 GCA_003529225.1 Paenibacillus sp. | reverse complement strand
GATGGAAATCTCCATGACATAAATGGGTTCCTTGTGGTAACTTCTCCAGATAGCACAGGATGGCTGACTTCTCATCTTCACTAAGCATTGGAGCACCCATGATATTCCACTTCAACATATCCTTCTGTTGTCCAATCTCCTCAGTAATTTCAAGCTTATGCAAATCGTAGTGAAGACTAGCCATCATTCTGGCATACTTACTAACATTCCAAGGCTTCTCACCCATCACCTTTAGCAGGGAGGGACCTTTAATTTGTTGAAGTACAATACCTTGTCTTGATTGTTCAGAAATGAGTTCAAAGGGCTGTGGTGTCCGGACGCCCTGCGAGTGCACAAGCTGGCTAATCTTATATTCCCGGCTAATATTCTGCTCTGAAACAACATCCTCTAAGTACAATTTAAGAATCCTCTGATCATCATGCTGCCAGATCTCCGCTGTTCTGCCTTTCCCAACAAGCTTCGCCTTCATTCGGCAGCCTCCAATTAGTCCAGATTAATGCAGGTAAAATGCTCAACAACCGGAAATGGGTCGTAGTAATGATGAAGTAGCGCCTTCCATTCCTGATACTGGCTGGATTCTCTGAATCCTATGGTATGATCTTCAAGCGTTCTCCACTTCACAAGCAGCAGATACTTATGATCATCCTCCAAGCAATGTTGCAATTCATGCCCTATGTAGCCTTCGNNCTCCTTGAAGCTTTTTTCAAATTCAGTAGTTAAACCAGGCTTCACTTGCAGCATCGCAGCTTCCAAAATCATAATCAGCATCCTCCAAAGGTTATGTATTTAAAGCATCACGGAAAAACTCATGATAAAAATTAATAATAACAAGCAGAATGGCTAGTGACTCGTTGACCTGTCCTACCTCAAGACTATGATTAGCATCATCGATTCTATACACTTTTAAATGATGGAGTCCACTGATTTCACCGGAATGCTGTTCACTAAATAAAGGATCGCCTCCGCCATAAATAACACTGCCTTTACTCTGCTGAATCAGAGGGATCGCCTCAGGTAATGGTGTTATAAATAGATGAGAAGTCTTTTTCTGTATCTCCAGCTCTTCTGCAATTCTCCCTGCTATGACCGCACCTACGCTTTTGCTGATAAATAGTATCTTTTTGTATTCAGGAAGAGAA
>DOJM01000450.1:4204-5637 GCA_003529225.1 Paenibacillus sp. | reverse complement strand
GACTCTCGCACTCTGATAGCCATACTCCAGTAGCAGGACGTCGCAATTATGTTCCCGAGCTGCCTTGGCCGCATAATCCAGCAGGGGGCGCTCAGCCGAATAATTTTTACCTGGAAAAATAACAGCCAGTGTCTTAGATCCTTGAGTGATATATTTATGTCTAACCTCTCTACCCCAATAAGAGGACATAATGATATTGCTGACGTTCATACCTGTTTCCCTCTCTTCTAAAACAACCATTCTATGTATCTATCATTATAGCTAACTTATGTTTTGTTTTGAAATCAAAGAATTCCCAATCTTAACTAGAGATCTGGAATGGTTGAAAATAGGTCTATTGCTGTGATGCTACCTGCTTATGTTTACTTCTACTAACCATAATCTCAGCGCAAATCCACAATACCAGTGGAATAATCACCTGAAATGGAAAGGCGTAGATTTTATAAATATGGTAGGAAAAATATTGCATCTCCATGATATCCTTGTACACAAAATCCGCAAAATAAATCATTAACAGTCCCATTTGGAGTACAACAGATCGATAACTCTTTAACTTGAATACTTTAGCTAATCCGCTGCTTGCTACGTACAGACATAAGCTCGCTTTTATGAAGGTTGTGATTACAAATACAACAGCTGTGGAAGCCTCAATTCGGGACAGAAAATCACCTACATTAATACGACTCGCAGACACATAAGAGGGAAAATTCAGACTGGACACTACTTCAGGGCCGAGCATCAATAGATTACGTAGCGTAGCCGAAAGAATAATCATCCCAGAAATCAGTACACCACCAAATAATATTTTCTTACCTGCGGCTTTGTTCGATATAGTACTAAATGCCCCCAGTATTATTATAATCTCTGCAAATGTAACAGAAAACGTGCCCATAGTATCACTTAATACCGACTGTAAGCCTTTGTCAAACAATGGGAGTAAATGATGATACTCTAGCTTGGAAATAGATAATGTGAAAATAATCAAATTCACAGCTATAGTAAATAGAAGCAGAAGTTTCGCGCTTCTTCCCAGCACCTCAATCCCCGCCTTAACCACCCAAATGCACAATAACCCAAGACATAGCATAGGAACAAGCATCGGTGTTTCGGTCAAGGCGACCGATCTACTGAATTCTCCAAAGACCCTGAGAGCCAGTGCCCCCAGATGAAAAGCATACCAAATATAGAGACAGGAGATCATTCGCCCGAGAACTCTTCCATATACAGCGATCAGCATATCAAACAGATCCTTACCCGGAAAAAGAACATGAATTCTTGCGTATATCAGTATAAGAGGAACTACAAGTACCATGGCAAAAAGCAGAGCGATCCACTTGCTGTTACCGGATTGTCCTGGCAAGCCCATAAATATGGAAGTTCCTACAGTAAACAAAACCGTAACGCTAATCATATGCCCTACAGGAATGATCTCC
>DOJM01000450.1:3147-4170 GCA_003529225.1 Paenibacillus sp. | reverse complement strand
CCTTTTAAGCTTGTTCCCTAAAATAGCTTCTTGATCCAATTTGCAATTAGTGGTGAAGGGCTGGGAATCGACCACTTCATGGACAATGCAATAGCAATACCAAATGAAACTAGACATAAGGCTGAACAAACCCAAAAGTCCCGCTTCATCCCCTGCTTTAACAATCCGTAAGGATCGAACAATACGATAACCGCATAGACAAGAATAACTATAGCAACCAATTCATCACCTATTTTTAATGAGTCTGGATAGATCTTGAAGTTTGCCCACTGCTCTTAATAATCACTTTGGAATTTACAACTACGTCCAATTCAGCGAATTCCTGTCCCCAGTTCTCCTTAACTTTCTTCCAGGTTTGCGGCATTCTCTCATGGATAAGCTCTCCAAATCCAAAAATATCAGCATGATAATCCTTCTGTACCCTATGGATAATGGAGAGGATCCGCTCCTGTAATTCCTTTCCGGCCCGCTCCTCAAGTACATTCTTGCTATTAATATTATTGAATTCTTCCGGAGTCATTACCTCATCCAATCCGACTTGCGTTTCTGTGTTAATTTGCATTTGTAATTTGCCATCGATCCATACAGGCTTTACTTTTGTTTTATTAGACAGAATCTCTAGAGAAAAGGCGGTTTTTCCTTGCTTATCATTTACAGTTAACACCCCACCCTGGATTTGATCTTTTGCAAACAACATATACTTCGTTTCTTCACCGCTGATCGTCCCAACCATTTTATCCATACTGAATATAGCGGTCCCACTTACCCGAGCATTTTTTATCTTATTTTGTTCATGAATATAGATAAGCGGAGCCATTGCAAATTCGCCAGAAGCCTCTAACTTATCAATGAAATCCCAAATTTCCACGACGGGAGCCGTACTGACATTCTTCTCAGACCTCATCTGTTGTGCTAGTGCAAAGGCTGTAATACTTTCCGTTACACTGCTTAGACTGATCACTTCCTTAGCCGTCTTCTCTTTAGAGACGAATATGTATACATCCGATCGTGTCTCTGTATCTC
>DOJM01000450.1:0-3099 GCA_003529225.1 Paenibacillus sp. | reverse complement strand
TTTGGAATGACTCCAAAATAATTTTTTTCCTGTTATGGAGATTATTCCTCGCGCAATCTCAAAAATCGTCTTGCCAGAGAGTGTTAGTATTTTAAATCCAGCTGGACTTGATTTCATCCCTTCCTTCGTATCCACAATCTCTACCGTTACCGACAGTTCCCCTTCAGATTCGCCCTTGTCAATCCCCACCCCGGCTACAATCGATATATCATCCACTTCAGAGTAGTTCCAACAGCCAGTTACACTTATAAGAAGGATCAGGGATATAAAGGCCAGGATTACCTTTTTCAGCATGTTCATGGCCTTCTCTCTATTTTATTGGACCCTTTTCTCTTCCTGTTTCGTGCCCCGATCATCGCTGGACGCAGATGCATATGCCACCACNNGCATAAAGCTTGCAATTAGTAGAAGTGCTCTTACTACAATTAATGGACCTGTCAATCTAGGATTGAGCAGCGTCATAATTCCGGTTAAACCGACTACAATAATCATCGGAGCACTTACTAATCTTGCTTCTACGGCCGCCTGCCCTAACACAAGAGCCCCTACGATACTGATCGCCTGTCCAATATAGGTAGGAATCCGTTCTCCTGCCTCTCTTAGGATTTCAAATATCGTTAACATGAACACTGCCTCTACTACTGTCGGAAAGGGGACTGCTACTCTTGAAGTAGCAATGCTGAGCAATAACTGGGTCGGTATCATTTCCTGACTGAAGGTGACCAAAGCCACATAAATTGCGGGAATACTAATAGACAGAAAAGCTCCAACCATTCTTAGCATTCGGTTAAATGAACCAAAATAATAGTTAATGTAATAATCAGAGCTTGCTTGAAAATTTTCCACAAATAGATAGGGTACGGTCATCGCATACGGACTACCTTCCATAAGTAAGGCGACTCTGCCCTCCATTATTTTACTGACTGCGGAATCCGGACGTTCTGTGCTTCCTGTCATCTCCAAGGGTGAAAAGGGCTCGTCTCTTATTAACTCCGAAAGAAATGCCGTATCCAGAACAAGATCTATGTCAACTTGCTTAAGCCGATCCTGCAACTCTTTAATAATATCTGGTGATGCCAGGCTTTCCATATAACAAATACATATCTGCGTGTTGGAACGTGACCCGACCTGGCTAAAAATAAACTTCAAGTCAGAATCTTGCACTCTTCGGCGGATGAGGGTTAGGTTAACTAGCAGCGATTCTGTAAATCCTTCCCGCGGGCCATAAACACTTTTCTCGGTCACTGGTTCCGTAATAGCCTTTTTATCCCAGCCTTGTGCACCAATATTGAGAACACCTGCATAACCGTCGAGTAGCAATAAAGTCTTGCCAGCTATAATCGCACTTATCATTTCATTCAAATCTGTAGAGGTAACCACATCAGTAACATTAATGACCTGCATCCTAATTTTCTCCATTAGCTCCGCTGTGTTGCCATACTCCATTCTGGTGAAGTCAAAAGCCATCAATGGCTTAATAACTCCCTCCTGAATCATATGCTTGTCAACCATCCCGTCAACGTTAACTAACCCGAAGCGAAGACTTTCACTGTACTCATTATTTAGCACTCTAATTCTAAGGGTGCCATCATCCTTGAATATTTGTCGAAACAGGTTCATCATTTCATCTAGTGACGTACTCGGAGTCTGCCCAGACGTCGTATTTTGTTGAGAATCTTTGCGGTTACCTCCTGCTGTCTGTTTCTCCACAGTAGTCACTCCTGTCACAATAGGGTTCCTAGAAATTATCCCCCGGTTCACTAAATACTATCCGCCAAAATTATACTGAAAAGGGATCAACTTCTTCGTAAGGAAGAGTAAACTCCATCCGTTAAAATAAAAAAAGCCGCTTCGGCGGCGGCATTAATGAATGTTTATGATTGCAGTGATCATCTGGTATAATTTGATAAAAATAAGAGATAGGAGCTCCCTATGACACCATTTACGGAACAAGTGATACGTATCATACAGTCCATACCTGAAGGTAAAGTGATGACCTATGGAGGTATTGCCCGTGCGGCGGGAAGCCCAAGAGGAGCGAGGCAGGTTGTTCGTATCCTTCACTCCATGAGTAGGAAATATAAACTTTCTTGGCACCGGGTCATCAACGCCAAAGGAATGATCTCCTTAACTGAAGATGAGTCTAGTTCCCTCCAGAAGCTTTATTTGCAGGAAGAAGGGATTATTTTTGATGAAAAGGGCGCGGTAGATCTAAAGCAATTTCAATTTGATCCGGAATGTATGGATTAACCTCGTTTACCCTTGGAGATCCGCCCTCTTTCACCGGTTCCAAGACCATTTAGCAAACAGTACATCGTAGCGTAGATAACCAGCAACACAAACGCAATAAACAAGCTGAAGAATACCGACTGTCGATTCAAGCTATCCATAACTAGTTGGTACAACTGATGCCGGTCCGTCAGTACGTCCCAGCTATTTAGCCTGTAGACTCGGCCAAGCAGGACACCATACCCCCCAAGTACACATGCTGCGAGTACGAATATCCAAGAGAACAGCAGGCTGCTTTTGCGATAAACAACCGTCTGGAACTGGTATAAAGAGAAGAACCCGGTCAACCAGCCGCTCCAAGTGAACAACAGGAGAGTAACCAGATCATACCAATACCGATTCTGAATGGTGCCATCCACGATATATCTGCTTTTTCTTATCGTTAGATGCACCAGATCTGTCATGAGATAAGGCGCGTTTGGAAAGAACAGCAGCCAAGCGACGCCTAGCGGAACAAGCAGCAAGCCACCTATCTTCCTTTTATCCAGTTCATAAGCAGCCATAGAGAACAGGAACGGAATCCAAGCCAGGAATAAATTCCAGAGTAAAAATGCGTAAAACGAATCCGTCTGTAGTGATACTACACGATATACGGCCAATGTCGCTACAGACAGACCTGCCAAGAGCATAAACACCTTCGGATAATTCAATTCCTTCATGAGCTTATATTCTCCTTATCGAGATAGTTTACATTTAACTTATACCCAATTGTACAAATTTGGCATTCCCAAGTCCAATTTCAAGCATAAACGTCTTCATCGTCCTTATTAGGATGATAAGCGTTTAGGCGAGAAATAGAAGGATAATGTA
>DOJM01000284.1:8392-8619 GCA_003529225.1 Paenibacillus sp. | reverse complement strand
CATAAATGCTGCATCGTCCACGATTAGAATTCGGTTAGCCATTTTTACAAAATCCTCCCTAAGTATGCTTATTGTAATTTCTGAATTCGGTCCCACTGGCTGACGATATCCGTAACGCGTACGCCGAAGTTTTCGTCGATAACTACGACTTCACCTTTGGCAATAAGCTTGTTGTTAACCAAAATATCTACAGGCTCACCGGCGAGCTTGTCCAGCTCAATGATCGA
>DOJM01000284.1:3154-8307 GCA_003529225.1 Paenibacillus sp. | reverse complement strand
TTCCGTAGGGCGGCATCCCAGGCATGCCATACGCCGGCATTCCTGCTGGAGGATAATAATATCCGCCTTCTGGCATCCCTGGATAACCAGGCATCCCCTGCGGCGGGTATGGCGGAGGGGTTTCTCCTACGGGCTGTGAAGGCGCCTGGTGAACTGGAGAAGCTACAGGAGGCGTCTCTTGAGCTGGCCTAGAAGGAGGCTCTGTCGCCGTTACTGCAGCTTCCTGCGCTGCAGGGCTTACATCACCCAGAAGCATCGTTACCATATCCTTAGCAAACTGGACTGGCAAGAGCTGCATAATAGTAGAGTCTATTAAATCTCCAATTTTAAGACGGAACGAAATACGACTTAAGGTTTCGTCATTTGGCAGGCTGCCTACTCCTTCACCGCTGGACATATTTAGAATGTCGATACCCGGAGGAGAAATATTAACAAACCGATTGAAAATAGTTGACATCGATGTGGCAGAAGAACCCATCATTTGGTTCATAGCTTCCTGCACAGCACTAATGTGAATTTCATTCAATTCTTCATCCTTAGGTTCGCCATCACCACCAAGCATTAAATCGGCGATAACCTGTGCATCCCTAATCTTAATAACAAGTGAATTAATACCTTGAAATCCATCTACATATTCCACGTGTACAGCTACATGCGGTTTAGGAAAAGCTACTTCAAATTCCCCACGTGTAATGATGGAAACTTGAGGGGTTGTAATATCAACCTTTTTCCCAAGTAAAGTGGAAAGAGCTGTCGCTGCACTACCGAATGTTATATTACCGATTTCACCCAAAGCATCCTGTTCAAACGGTGTTAAATAGTCATTTACCGTTTTCTCTGTAGGAGCTAATGAGCCTTCCGCAGATTGTCTCAGAAGGGCGTCGATTTCTTCTTGGGATAAATAATCTTTACTCGTCAAATTCTTCAACTCCTTCACTGACAATCTCGTCTATTTGCACGGCCACCCNNGAGCCCAAGAAACTCAGATATAGATAAACTCGATTCTCCAAGTTCAGCGACAATCGGCAGTTTCGCCTTATGAACTCTAGCCTTAATGGCTTCAAGTTCATCTGCATCCCGCGTCTTCTTCTCTGTTACAAACCATTGGTGAACAGATAGTCTAGACATTATTGGTTCCAGAACGACGTGTGGTATGCAAAGATTGATCATACCTGTTGTATCTCCAATCTTGGTGCTTAACGAGATCAATGCAATGGTCTCATTGGGCGATACAATTTGCATGAACTGCGGATTTGTTTCGAGCGCTTCCATGCGCGGATGGATATCCAGCACAGTCTTCCAAGCTTCCTGCAAGCTCTCAAAACATCTGCTGAAGATACGCTCCATGATCGTTGTTTCAATCTCAGTTAAAGCATTAATCTTAGAAGGCGCTTTCCCAAAACCTCCCAGCAATCTGTCCAGCATAGCGAAAGCGATGTTTGGATGAACTTCCATTACCATTCGACCTTCTAAAGGTTCAGCTTCAAAAATGTTCAGTATTGTCATTTTCGGAATGGAACGTATGAATTCATCATAAGGGAGCTGCTCTACTTGAACGACATTAATCTGCACGAAGGTGCGTAATTGGGCTGAAAAGTACGTTGTAAGATAGCGGGCGAAATTGTCATGTATCCTTGTAAGACTACGGATATGATCTTTAGAAAAGCGAACGGCCCGTTTAAAGTCATAAGATCGGATCTTCTTCTGAGTTTCTTCCTTTTTAAGTTCATCGGCATCCATCTCACCTGAAGAAAGTGCAGCAAGTAGAGCATCTATTTCGTTTTGTGATAGTACATCAACCAATTCAATCACCCCCCCATCAAAGAATTATCAGGCCTGAAGCTACATAGAAGCCAAAAGGTATTTGGTGACTTCGATCTGAGTGATTTTGCCTTCGGTCAATGTCTTATTGATCAGATTAACAAGCTTGCTGCTAAGCTGGTCTTTGCCATTTGCTCCATTAAGCTCCTCAGGTTTGGTATCTGCAAGCGTTTTGATAATTATCGGTTTAATTTTGATCTCTTTTATTTTTTCGAAAGCTTCTTTTGATTTCGCAGAATTCAGTTGGAAAGCGAAATCTATTTGAACGATATAATCGGGATCAGCAAGATTTGTTTTGATATCTTTGATCTCTGCCGTTAATTCGACGATTTCATCTGCAGTTAAATACTTGGTATCCACACTTTGAACCGCAGCATTTACATCATTCGTATCTTTCGGAAAGATCTTGTCCATTAATAAAAATGCGGCGATCACGATAAGTGTAATCGCAAGTAAAATCGTAAGTAACCACGGCAGCATCTTCTTCATGTTAGCTCCTCCATTGACTGGACTTTAATGGTGGCAGCATATGTGCCTATGTCCCTGTTATAATCCCGGATCTTCGTAATAACTTCATCCGCTTTTTCAAGCACGATCAGTCTTTTTCCGGTTACTAGCGTAATATATGTATCCGGGCTTTCTTCTACCATTTCTACCAGTAGGGCATTGATCCACATCGGTGTTCCATTTAATCTCGTTACCGATATCATAACAGGCCTCCTAACAAAAATAGGGGGAGGAGTGTCTCCCCCACGACTCCGCGTTAACCATTAATTAATTATTATATCATTGATAAAATTAACGCTTCAGATTAACTACTTCCTGCAGCACTTCATCAGAAGTCGTAATGATACGAGAATTCGCCTGGAATCCACGTTGCGATACGATCATTTCTGTAAATTCATTCGTAAGATCCACATTGGACATTTCGAGTTGACCAGAAATGATAGCGCCAGTGCCATCTTCTGTATTATTCGCTGTAGTCGGAACAAGTTCGCCTTCTGCATTCGCATTAAGTGACATACGGTACAGATTGCCACCGATCTTCTCTAATCCAGATGGGTTAGTGACCTTGGCTACACCAATCTTCACTCCGCCTTGAGTCGTTCCATCATCCATGGTCTGAACAATTGTTCCATCATTGGAAATGGAGAATGCCGTAACATTATCACCCAGTTGAATGGCAGTACCCTCGGCATCAAGCACATGAAGTCCGTCAGAAGTAACAAGATTACGTGCAGCATCTACATGAAAATCTCCTGCACGAGTCAAGAAAGGTGTTTCTTGATCTCCTGAAAGCTTTACTAAGAAAAATCCATCTCCGTCGATGCGCAAATCTGTCGGGTTATTAGTGGTTTGAGCACTACCAGGCAAATGGAGTGTATCAATAGAAGCGATACTTACGCCTAGTCCGATTTGTTTAGCATTCACACCACCTTGGCCATCGTCACCTGGAGCTGTAACTCCAGAAACAGTTTGACTCATAATGTCCTTGAACATAACCCGTCCTGATTTAAAACCGATTGTATTAACATTGGCAATGTTATTACCGATTACATCAAGTTTAGTCTGAAAGCCTCTCATCCCCGAAACCCCTGAATACATAGATCTTAACATGTTTGTTGTCCTCCCAGATTATAGAGTCCTAATAAGTTACTAAGTGAATTGGGACCGCGTCAGTCGGTCAGCGGCCGCCTCGGCTTTCCGTTAGGACCAGCCGGTTATGAAATCACAATTGCACTATCAATTTGCGTAAATACATTATCTTTAATCGAATTCCCATCCATAGCTGTTACAACCGTGCGATTGGGAACACTTACGATAAAAGCCAAATCCTTCATTAATATCAAGGATTCTTTACTGCCTTTGGCTGCAGCTTTATCCACAGCAGAAGAAATTTGATCCAGTTGTCTGCTTCCAAGCTCTATTCCTCTTTGTTCAAGACGCTTAGCGGCATGATTGCTGAATTTTAGTAATTTCTGTTGCAGTACGCTCTCAAAGGTTGCTTCTCCAGTCACAGTCTGCTTCGGTATCGAAGATCGCTGTAACGTTGAGGAATGTAGGGACGCAGGATACAATTGGCCAATAGTTAGCCTGTCACTCATACTGTCTCCCCGCTTCCTCCGCCATTCTCCGGAGTATTACTACCTGTGCCAGAACCACTTTCTGTAGATGCATTCTGAATTTGTGTAATATCGGTTAAAGCAACTCTGTCTTTCCCTACAACCGCATATTGAATCCCCTTGCTGACAACGATGGATTCAACATTCCCTGTCTTAGGTAGATTTGTGGCGGTATCCGTCCGTGTGATATCTTTGCCAATCAAGCCGGATACTGAGCCAAGAGACTGATTCATCGATGTAAGTTGTGTAGAGATGTTCATCAGCTGCTCTACAGATGTAAACTGTGCCATTTGAGCAATAAATTCTTTATCTTGCATCGGTTGCATCGGATCTTGATTCTGTAGCTGGGTGATCAATATCTTCAAAAATTGATCCTTACCCAGGACAGAATTCCCTGTTTTTTTAGTAGATTCAGGAGTTGTATAATTCCACTGGTCTTTAGTAGAAACAGGAGGCGTTGTCGTCATAACCGTTCACCTCTCTTTCCATAGGTTATTAGTTTAAGCTTTAGCAGAAAAAGATCCACCCTGAGTCTGATCTTCTTGCCCTGCGTTTGAAACCCAGTCTTTCCATTCACCATTTAGCTCTGCGGCTAGAACGGCATCATTAGCTTCCTCGCGGCTTTCTTTAGAACGTCTACCCTGCTGCCCACTCCCAGAACCAGGTTGGCGTCCTTCTTGACCCCATTGTGAATTAAGCGGGGTATTATTTTGTGTGACTTCCAGTTTCTCTACCTGTAGGCCCTGAGATTGTAATGCTGCCCGTAGTTGGTTCATTTGTTGTTCCAGCATATCTTTAGCTCCAGCATGTTCAGTCATGAACTGANNTGATATCGTGGCCTCAGCTACGCCGCCTTTTTGCACAATCTCCAGTTTACCTGTAATGAAACCTGTCATTTCCTGTGCAAACTGCTGAACCGGTACAGGAGCTACTGGAACCTCTGCCTTCAACGGAGCAGTAATTCCTCCCCGAAGAGCTAGTTGACCAGCAGTTACAACCTCATGATCTCCTTCTATGATAGTAGTTCCTGATGTGGAATCTTGAGTTAATTCTGCCTGCTTTGTTTCTCCAGTTGCACTGCTTTTAATCAATGGAGCGGTAAGCTCTGCTTCAGGATCTTGAACAGTTCCTGAGGTCACAGGCGAAGTTAGGACTGCTTCATTCTTAATTGCAGCTGCTTCTCCAGCACGGTTACTAAGGATTTGAATG
>DOJM01000284.1:2804-3131 GCA_003529225.1 Paenibacillus sp. | reverse complement strand
TGGTCTTATCCATCGTATTAACTTTGTTTTCTGTCACTATAGGTTGTTGTACAGATACACCAGAATTTTCATTTAAACTGGAGCTCTTTCCCTTCCCCTTAATAGTGTTAGCGGAGGACTGTTCTAGTATTGCTGTAAAATTATTTAACAGGCTTATTCCTTTACTAGCAGCTTCTTCGTTCCCACTGACAGCAGCTTCCTGAATCATAGTAACTAAACTTTGCAAATCATCTTGAACAGCAAATCGCAGTGTATCCGCATGCTGAGCTAACGGCGACAAGCTTCCTGCCGACTCCGTATCAGATGTAGCATCACCCTTAGTCGCTT
>DOJM01000284.1:645-2709 GCA_003529225.1 Paenibacillus sp. | reverse complement strand
AGATTTTCAACATCAGCAGTTAGCTTCTCGATAAGATCAGAATTCTGCGTATCTTGTTCCCCTTGATCTTCTCCAGTTGTCTGCACTTCCTTTAAAAGACCTTGCAATAAAGAGGCTAGATTTCCCAAAAGCGGATCAGTAGGTACCGATGTGGTGGTAGCTGTGTTTCCTCCCATAGTTTGCACTAAAGTCTGCGCGAAAGGTACAGCTGCTGTTGTGCCAGTAGAAGTCGATGAGCTACCACTTGCAGCTGTTGTATTTGCGCTCACAAGCGATTGAACCACTAAACTCATATTATTTTCACCTCCTTTCAATATTTATTTAGCACCCATCAAACGGTTAACAATCTTAGCGGTTTGCGCACTATCATTTTTAGTCATTTCCCCCAAAATCGAAGAACGAACACTATCACTTACGGTATTCATAATCGTTACTACTTTATCCGGGCTAATCTTGTACATTTCTCCTAGTAGAGAAGCTGCATTGGCAGGCGTCATTGAACTAAAGGTTTGGTTCAACTTTTCCTTATCCAGATTTGTACTAGTTTTAGTCGTTTGAGTAGTGCCCGCTTCTTTTTTCAATCTAGATTGAAGAGCAGCAATAGCCATATCACTAGAAGAGGTAGTTTCTTTCAACTTAATCGTGACATCTGCCGCTTTTTGAGGATCCATTTTTTCCAGAATGGCAGTTTTACTCGCTTTATTCATTACGCTGAATATCTGCACCATCTCTTCTGTAGTCAAATTCTCCATAATCGGTGCAGCTTTGGAAGCTTTCATGCCTGCGTACAGCTTCGCCAGATCAGTAACCTGCTTCTGATAAGGTTCTTCTGTTTCCCCGGTGTTTACTTCAGCAGCTGCAGCAGCTTCCGTCTTCATTCCCTCAATTTGCGACTCTAGCGCCTGAACCTTGGTATCCCGGGCTGTTTTTTCATCTGTGACCTTCTTCAACTCCACTGCCTGCTGGGCAAGCTGAGCTTTGAGCTCCTTAATGGTTGAGTTTGAGCTCACTTCCTGCTTTTTGGTTTCTTCCTTCGGTTTAGAAGGATCTGTTGGCGGATCAGGAACCCATTTTTCCAGAATCGGAATTTTATTCGCAACTTCAAGCACATTATTACGAATGTCCATATTAAAAAGCGTCAACAGTACTCCAAGCAGTACTAGCGTGAAGATAATCGGTATCATTAGAAATAAGAACCGCTCAAATTTCCCCGCTGACCCTTCATTTTCAAGTTCCATGTCATTATCAATATTAGCCACTAGCGGAAACCTCCCGGGTTAGAGGGATTTCATCGCGAAGCGGACGGTTGCCATCTCATCCAGTTCGTTTTGTTCCCGTAAAATCATACTTTGCTGAAACTGTGTCTCAGCCTTATCTTTTGCCTTTAACCATACTTTTTCGTCTAATACTTTTGTGCTTAACTGATCTTGCTTCTTCAAGACTTCCTGATGTGCACTTCTAATGTCCGTATGTTTACGGGCAATGCATATATCCAGGTATTCTACATATTCTTGCATTTCACGAATCTTCGCCATAGGTGCCTTTTGTTCTGCGGCATTTTGTAAAGATAACATAATAGCGCTCCGCTGAAAGGTGAGTTCATCCAGGCTTCTTTCTTGTGCCTGCAATTCTCCAAGCGCGNNCTGAATCAACTCCTCGAGAAGTGTGAAATTAAAGACTGTTGAACTTCAGCCAGCGTAACTTTTTCATTCACTCTTTGTTTGGTGAATTCCCATATACTGTCTATATACTCCATCGACTCATCGATTTGAGCATTGGAGCCTCTCTGATACGCTCCGATATTAATTAAATCTTCTGAATCCTTGTACACGGCCATTAGTCGCTTAACATTCTCTGCTGCGGCGATCTGTTCTTCTGGCGCAATATCCTTCATTACACGACTAATGCTGGAAAGCACATCTATTGCTGGAAAATGTCCTTTGTTCGCAATACTTCGATTAAGGACGATATGTCCATCGAGTATTCCTCTCACCGCATCAGCGATCGGCTCATTCATGTCATCTCCATCAACCAATACCGTGTAAAAAGCTGTGATAGAGCCTG
>DOJM01000284.1:301-599 GCA_003529225.1 Paenibacillus sp. | reverse complement strand
GAGCCTGTAGGTCCAGTTCCTGCGCGTTCTAGTAGTTTAGGTAAGCTTGCAAACACTGATGGTGTGTAACCTCTCATAGCTGGTGGTTCTCCGACTGCAAGTCCAACTTCACGTTGAGCCATAGCATAACGAGTGACCGAATCCATCATTAGCATCACATTAAGTCCACGATCCCGAAAATACTCAGCAATCGTTGTAGCAATAAGAGCTCCCTTGATTCGAATTAATGCAGGCTGATCAGATGTAGCAACAATAACGACCGACCTCTGCAAACCCTCAGGTCCCAAATCGCGTTCGG
>DOJM01000284.1:0-236 GCA_003529225.1 Paenibacillus sp. | reverse complement strand
CCCTGAACCAGCGAAAATCCCCACCCGCTGACCTTTACCAATGGTTAACAAACCATCTATCGCTCTTACACCGATGCTAATAGGTTCTTGCACTCGTGGTCTATTGAGTGGATTGGACGGAATGTTAAAGGTCGAACTATGTGGCATTCGAGCTGGGATCAGGGAACCATCAAGCGGTTGCCCTAGACCATCCAGTACCTTACCCAGCAATTCTGAACCCACCTGAACACTAAGCG
>DOJM01000286.1 GCA_003529225.1 Paenibacillus sp. | reverse complement strand
GAAAACCAAAAAGCGCCTGGACTGTATCTCCAGGCGCTTTTTGGTTTTCTTCTTTTTACGTAATTTTATGGAATGGGCTTAGCCCAACGAAAGGGATGGATGTATAAGATAGAGCCGAATCCTCGTGAGAATTTGTTAATATAAAACCATGTCATTTCAACTTGTAATCACCATACCTCTTGGAATTAAGTTACAAATTTTAAGTAAATATATAAAACGCACTTGCATTTCGAAGGTGTAAGTGATAATTTTGTTAGTAAGGAAAACTTGAACCTCAATTAAATAAAGGATCAATCCTTCAGGGCAGGGTGTAATTCCCTACCGGCGGTGATGTTGTTGTAGAGTACTTATTTATTAGGTGTATCTACCACACTTAGTCCGCTACCCGGCTCGCGTTGTTGACGCGAACGGTGGACCCGGTGAAATTCCGGGACCGACAGTATAGTCTGGATGGAAGAAGGAGAGGTTAACCGCTTGTCTGTAATAGACAGGTGGACTGCAGTGTTTTCATTTATTATGTGCGATATTTCACAATTGCCGTCGTTTGACGGTTATTTACGCACACTTTTATTTGGACTGCCGATAAACTCTCGCATAACCCATCTTTACTCCTCCTGGAGAATGAGATGGGTTTTTCTGTTTTTACGCATCAGATAGACAGTAAGTGGATAGGAGGAACGAGATGGATAATATGAATGACGAGTTTTATATGTCGTTAGCGCTGGATATGGCAGAACGGGCCCAAGGACAGACGGGAATTAACCCTGTTGTTGGCTGTGTTGTTGTAAAGAATGGAGCGATGATTGGACTTGGAACTCATTTGCAGCGCGGAACTGGTCATGCTGAGGTTCATGCCTTGAATATGGCGGCCGGTCAAGCACAGGGCAGCACTGCCTACGTAACACTGGAACCGTGCAGTCACTATGGCAAGACTCCGCCCTGCAGCCAAAGGCTGATCGACGAGGGGGTAGCCAGAGTGGTAGTCGCTTGTGAAGACCCTAACCCTCAGGTTGCGGGTCGCGGCGTTCAAATGCTGCGTGAGCATGGCATTGAAGTAGAAGTAGGGTTGCAGCGTGAACGTGCGCTGCGGTTGAATGAGCGTTTTATCAAGTATATTTTGACAAAACAGCCTTTTGTCACGCTCAAAAGTGCCAGCACGCTGGATGGTAACCTAGCTACCAAATCTGGTGACAGTAAATGGATTTCAAATGGAGAAGCGCGGGAGATCGTACATACGCTGCGGCATCGGCATCAGGGAATTATGGTCGGTGTCAACACAGTGATTGCAGATAATCCTTCACTGACGACAAGAACGGAAGTGCCGGGTATTAATCCGATACGGATTGTGATTGATTCTGGACTACGTATTCCTTTGGATTCAGCAGTTGTAAGTGACGGTCTAGCGCCTACGATCATCATGACAACTGAAGCCGCAGATGCTGAAAAGAAAGCAGTACTTCTTCAAGCAGGTGTGCAAATCATTGTTAGCGGAGCAGGACCACGGGTAGATTTGAAGGCTGCTATGGTCACGCTTGGTGAAATGGAAATTGGATCGATTTTACTTGAAGGCGGAGGTACGCTAAATGGTGCGATGCTGGAGAGTGGGCTAGTTGATCGAGTGATTCTCTTTTTCGCTCCAAAGATTGTTGGCGGTGGTGCTGAAGCGAAAGGGACGTTCGTATTTCCTGGTGTAGAGCTGATGAAGGATGCGATTTCTCTGGAGGGATTGGAAGTAAAAGTGCTCGGAGATAATGTATGTATCAGCGGTACTCCGGTACGCTAAAGTGAATGGTTTCAAAACTTAATCGTGTTCTTCCGGAGCGAGTTTTGTTCGGAGTATTTCCTTTGAAGTTAAGCTCACAAAACTTTAAGGAGGGAAAGCATGTTCACTGGATTAGTCGAAGAAGTTGGCACTCTGAGAAGTGTCTCCACCGGTGGAGAAATGATGGTGCTAAACATTGCCGCTTCCGTCATCATGGATGATTTGAAGATTGGTGATAGCGTATCGGTTAATGGCGTCTGTCTTACAGCGACTATTTTAGGCGAGAACTATTTTACAGTGGATGTCATGCCTCAGACCTATCGAAACAGTAACCTGAAGGAGCTGCGTCCTGGCAGTCGGATGAATCTGGAGCGAGCAATGGCAGCCGGTGGTCGATTTGGAGGTCATATTGTTCAGGGGCATGTAGATGGCACTGCTGTCATCAAAAGCGTAAAACGTGATCAGAATGCAGTAGTCTATGAGATTGCGCCGGATCGCAAATCGCTTTTTAAATATATTATCCCTAAAGGGTCGATCACGATTGATGGAATTAGCTTAACAGTAGTAAAGACGACGGCTTCATCGCTTACTGTATCCATTATTCCGCATACGCTAGGGGAAACTGTGCTAACTTATAAGCGGGCAGGAGATAGTGTGAATATTGAGTGTGATGTCCTGGGCAAATATGTAGATCATCTTCTTCATTATGGCTCAGCTGCACCGGATGAAGAAAGTGATAGCAGCTCCGGGATTAGTCGTGATTTCTTGGCGTCAAACGGATTTGTTTAAATAATGAGTAAGCTTACGAAGAAGGAAATAATCCTTCGTAAAGCTATTAGGAGGATAGGATCATGAGCGAGCAATCGAAGAAGGATAGTGTCTTAGATCCGATTGAAGAAGCGATATATGATTTAATGCGCGGCAAAGTCATCATCGTGGTGGATGATGAAGATCGTGAGAATGAAGGGGATTTTATAGCTCTTGCTGAACGGGCGACACCCGAAGTCATCAATTTTATGATCACTGAGGGACGCGGTTTGGTCTGCATGCCAATTACCGCAGAGCGTGCGGAAGAGCTTGAACTGCAGGCTATGGTCAGCCACAATACAGATAATCACGGCACAGCCTTTACTGTATCTGTTGACCATATAGATACAACTACTGGTATATCAGCGGGGGAAAGATCCTTGACTGTAAAGGCCATGATTGACCCTAAAGCGAAGCCATCTGATTTCCGTAGACCTGGCCATATGTTCCCGCTGATTGCGAAGAAAGGTGGCGTACTGCGCCGTTCCGGACATACAGAGGCTGCTGTTGATTTAGCCCGTATGTGTGGCGCATATCCAGCCAGTGTGATTTGTGAAATCATCAAAGAAGATGGCTCGATGGCCCGGTTGCCTGATCTGGTAGAGATTGCTAAGAAGCATGATCTTAAGCTGATCAGCATCAAAGATCTTATTCACTATCGGAACGAGAAGGAACAGCTCGTCAATCGCGAGGTGTCTGTACGTCTGCCTACTGATTTCGGTGAGTTTCAGACCATTGCCTATACAAATGAAGTGGATGATAAAGAACATGTAGCATTAGTGAAGGGTGATATTTCCGGTGATGAGCCAGTGTTAGTACGTGTACATTCCGAATGCTTGACGGGTGACGTATTCCACTCCCATCGCTGCGATTGTGGTCCCCAGTTTGAAGCAGCACTTCGGCAGATCGAAGCTGCTGGTAGAGGCGTGTTGCTCTATATGCGTCAAGAAGGCAGAGGCATTGGTCTTATTAATAAGCTTAAAGCCTACAAGCTTCAAGAAGAAGGACTCGATACTGTAGATGCCAATCTAAAGCTTGGTTTTCCAGCAGATTTGCGTGATTACGGGATTGGAGCACAAATTCTGAAGGATCTAGGTATCAGTCAAATTCGTCTCTTAACGAACAATCCTCGAAAGATCAAAGGGTTGGAAGGTTATGGGTTGGAAGTTGTTGAGCGAGTGCCCATTCAAATGCCAGAGAATAGGGATAATACTAATTATCTCCATACGAAGCAGGCGAAACTTGGTCATTTGCTGTCTTTTGACGACATTGAACAAAATGAGGATTCGAAAGTATAATCACACACAATAAAAAACGAAGGGTAGATGAATGATATGCCGAAATATTTAGAAGGACATTTAGTTTCCGAGGGGTTAAAATACGGAGTTGTTGTAGGACGTTTTAATGAATTTATTACTAGCAAGCTTTTGTCAGGTGCACTTGATGCATTTAAACGTCATGGCGTTAACGATGATGAGGTAGATGTTGCTTGGGTTCCAGGCGTGTTTGAAATTCCGTTGATCGCTCAAAAAATGGCGGAAAGCGGTAAATACGATGCTGTAATCACTTTAGGAACCGTTATCCGTGGCTCTACAACGCACTATGATTATGTATGTAATGAAGTTGCTAAAGGGGTAGCTGCGATCAATCTTAAAACCGGCGTGCCGACGATTTTTGGCGTAGTAACTACTGAGAATATTGAACAGGCCATTGAGCGTTCAGGAACAAAAGCAGGGAATAAAGGCTGGGATGCTGCGACTGCTGCGATTGAAATGGCGAATCTTAACAAACTGTTTAAGTAAGACAGCTATTGACGAATCAGTCGAATTCGTGCTTATTTATAGTATAAGAAGAAAGCATGGATTATAGAGCCCTTTCTACTTGTGTAGCGTCCTTTTGGGCGCTGCACTTTACTTTTTTTGGCGGGAGGATGCTTCGTGACTGTATTGTACAAGCTGGAAACGTTTGAAGGTCCGCTGGATCTGCTTTTGCATTTAATTGATAAGGCGGAAATCGACATCCAGGACATTCCGGTCGCCGAGATCACCGAACAGTATATGGAATACCTGCGAAGTATGCAGGAGCTTGAACTGGATATTACGAGTGAATTTCTCGTGATGGCCGCAACCCTATTATCTATAAAGAGCAAGCTATTGCTGCCCAAACCACCGGTCATTGAGATCGATGATTTTGAATATTACGAAGAAGATGAATTTGATCCACGAGCTGAACTCGTTCAGCGACTGATTGAGTATCGTAAATTCAAGAGTATTGCTGTTCATTTAATGGATATGGAGAGCG
>DOJM01000283.1:8375-8809 GCA_003529225.1 Paenibacillus sp. | reverse complement strand
ATTGTTGCGTTCCTGTATCGTGACGACTATTACAATCAGGACACTGAGAAGAAAAATATTATTGAAATTATTATAGCTAAACAGCGTAATGGTCCTGTAGGGACAGTAGAGCTTGTCTTTCTCAAAAATTTCAACAAGTTCGTTAACTACGAGCGAGCACATGCAGAACCATTTGCTGGATAACCTGTCATGTATGATATCCGAACGATTGCACATTTCTTTGTGTAATCGTTCGTTTTATTTGACTTTGAAAAAAACGGCTGTTACACTGAGTATTGTCCTTTAGTGGGTAAATCCGCTTAGAGTCCGGAGGGCTACGTACATAAGAATGACGTACAGGGCCCATATTATGAAAAATAATGGTGCTGGCTAGCACCTACGGAGGAATGAACATGTCAACGGTAGTCGTCGTGGGAACACAATGGGGAGACGAA
>DOJM01000283.1:7950-8290 GCA_003529225.1 Paenibacillus sp. | reverse complement strand
AGAAGTTTAAGCTCAGCTTAATCCCTTCTGGTGTATTTTATAAAGAAAAGACTTGTGTAATTGGTAACGGGATGGTTATTAATCCAGCTGCCTTGATCCAAGAAATTAATTATATTCACGAGAACGGCTTTGATACTAAAAACTTAGTGATCAGCGACCGGGCTCATGTTATTATGCCTTATCACATGGTACTGGATGCTCTGGAAGAAGACCGTAAGGGTCCGAACAAGATTGGTACAACACGTAAAGGTATCGGTCCATGTTACATGGATAAGGCTGCACGTAACGGTATCCGTATTGCTGACCTGATGGACGCTGAGGAATTCGAATTGAGACTTCG
>DOJM01000283.1:5464-7912 GCA_003529225.1 Paenibacillus sp. | reverse complement strand
ACTCAGTACCTGGAATATGCGGAAGTGCTACGTAATTATGTGACAGATACGTCGGTCATTCTTAATGAAGCTATTGATGCAGACCGCAAAGTATTGTTTGAAGGCGCACAAGGGGTAATGCTTGATATCGATCAAGGTACGTATCCGTTTGTTACCTCTTCTAACCCTTCTGCAGGTGGCGTATGCATAGGTTCTGGTGTTGGACCTTCTAAGATTAAACAGGTTATCGGGGTTGCTAAAGCCTACACTACTCGTGTTGGAGATGGCCCGTTCCCTACAGAACTGAATGATGCAACGGGTGATTATATCCGTGAAACAGGTCATGAATATGGAACAGTTACAGGACGTGCTCGCCGTGTAGGTTGGTTCGACAGTGTTGTTGTAAGTCACGCTCGTCGTGTAAGTGGAATCACAGGCTTGTCTCTTAACTCGCTGGATGTGCTGAGTGGACTTGAGACTGTGAAGATCTGCACAGGTTACAAACACCGTGGTGAAGTAATCACGCATTACCCAGCTAGTCTTAAGATGCTGGCAGAGTGTGAAGCGGTATATGAGGAGCTTCCAGGTTGGAGCGAAGATATTACTTCTGCAAAAACATTGGACGATCTGCCAGCAAATACACGCAGATATGTTGAACGTGTATCTGAGCTTACAGGGATTCCGATCGCCATCTTCTCAGTAGGCCGTAACCGTGAGCAGACAAATCAAGTAATGCCAATTTATATCTAAATAAATTTAGTCATTTATATGGGACGNNGAGGTCTCTTTTTTATGTTTACTTTTATGCGTATGTTTCCCGAAGCCGGTTCTAGTCAATACTGGGAGTATAGAAAAACATGGAAAAAATACACCAGATAGAATTGAACATAGGTGAGAGGAGAGAAGAAATGAAGATCGTAAAGCGTGCACTGGGAGTATGTCTAATTGTAGTACTCGCAAGTACACTTTCAATTCTAACTACGGGCGTGGTTGTAAATGCTTATATTCAGTCGGTGCTGGCGAGCTTCGATATTAAAGTGGATAGTCCAGGCCCAGGTTTAGGTGGGATGGTCAAGAGTATTATTGGCATGGATAGCCAATCGGACTCCAATAAAGCGAATAAAGAAGCGACGACAACAGGCAGCACGGTAAACAAGGATAAAGATAACAGTAAGGATACACCTGAAAAAGTGGAGCCGGTGGAGGAAAAGGCACCCGAGGACGCTTTACCGGTTATGGGCCAAGCCTCAAATGAGTCTTCTACTAACGAAAGCCAGAGTGGGAGTTCAGAGGACCAGAAATTAGTAATGACACCTGAGGCAATAGGCGACTTAAAAGATAATCTTCCTTCGGCGGAGAAGGTAAATATATTCAATATCTTGATGTCCAAACTACCGCAGAATGAGATGCAAAAAATTTCCACAGCTATGGAGGATGGATTAACGGAGGATGAGGTTAAGGGGCTGCAACAAGTCATTGCAAAATATGTTGATCCTGATGAATACGAGAGTATAATGAAAATGCTTACACCAACTACAGGAACTCTACAGCAACCATAGTAATTGTCAATTTCTAGACACAAGAAAAAGGCTAAATTTTCATATTTGCGCAAAAAACCCGCGTATTTAGTGGGTTTTTTTATATGTACAAAGTTGAAATTTTCCGCTCAGCTATGGTACATTAGACAAGGATGTTAAAAGGGTTAATTTTTTGTAACCAATTGTAACCTTTTTGAGGGTCCATTAGAAGCAGGAAATTAGAACTAGGATAAGTGGAAATATTCATGGTCGTAATCTATATACTCGAGATCGTATAACTAGCTTGGCCGCTCGTCTCGGATGACAGAGCGGACTGAAAGGGAGAGTTTCATGAAGGGATTTAAGTTCATGCGCCGGATGGGGAAACTGCAGGATAGCGACACAGCAAAATCCGGAGCAAGTGTTCAGCAGAGCCACAATTTCGATCACGACTCCACACACTTTCATCAAGAAAAAGGAACTCGTAGATTCCAGCGCTCTTGGATTTTGGGAGCTGTTGGTCTAGTGCTTCTAACCACTGTGTTGATTGGTGCAGAGAAAAAGTATGTAGCAGCCAATACTGAAACCTACTATCAAGTGTTGGTGAAGGGTAAGGAGATCGGGAAGCTCAACGATCAGGCACAGCTTAACCAGTTGTATGATAAGAAGCAACAGGAATATCAGGATAAGTATCCGGATAGAGCGATGGTGCTTCAGACAGAAAGCATTACAATTAAACAGGAAAAAGCATACAAGCCGGAAGTTGATAGTGAAGCAACGCTTAATAAATTAGATGGTATGCTGAAGGCCTATGCTGTAGGTGTGCAATTAATGGTAGATGGCAAAGCCGTTGGCATTGTAAAGGATCAAGAGACCGCAAATGCGGTACTCGAAGGGGTAAAGAATCATTATGTTCCGCAAACTAAAGTAGCAACGGCTAGTAAGCTCACAA
>DOJM01000283.1:5120-5334 GCA_003529225.1 Paenibacillus sp. | reverse complement strand
AAAACTCTTATCGAGGGTAAAGAAGCGCCACTTCTTTATACTGTTCAAGAGGGAGATACGATTTCGGGGATTGCCAAACGGTTTGAAATTACACAAAAAGAGATCTATAGTAACAACCCGGATGTGAAAGAGCTAACGTTGAAGATTGGAGATCCACTGAAGCTGAAGGTCCCACAGCCAGATGTTACAGTTGTTACTGTAGAGCAAGTGTCCG
>DOJM01000283.1:494-5042 GCA_003529225.1 Paenibacillus sp. | reverse complement strand
AAAAAAAAAAAAAAAAGAAGGAAAAAAAAAAAAAAAAATTTTTTTTTTA
This sequence comes from Paenibacillus sp., assembly GCA_003529225.1. Lineage (GTDB taxonomy): Bacteria > Bacillota > Bacilli > Paenibacillales > Paenibacillaceae > Paenibacillus_AQ > Paenibacillus_AQ pseudetheri. Next base: position 4,993 of record DOJM01000283.1, on the reverse strand, counting down.
AAAAGAAAAACGGAATGGTCGTACAAGAAGAGTGGTTGGGTCAGACCGTTATTAATTCTTCTCTTCCTGAAGTGGTATATCGAGGCACGAAGGTAGTTGGTGAAGGAACAGGCATGTTCAGTTGGCCAGTAAGCGGAGCAACCCTTACTAGTAGCTTCGGTGAGCGCTGGAGTCGTGCCCATAAGGGTCTAGATATGGTATCTGGCAACCGGACCATTAAAGCCTCTGATGCGGGAACTGTAATTTATGCAGGTGTGAAGAGTGGGTATGGAAATGTGGTTATCGTGGATCACCGTAACGGATATGAAACCTATTACGGCCACTTAAACAGCATCTCCGTTTCTACGGGACAGCGTTTGGAGCAAGGCGCCAAAATTGGCGTAATGGGCAATACTGGACGCTCGACGGGAACACATCTACATTTTGAGATTCGGAAGAATGGCACTGCAGTAAATCCAATGAAGTATTTGCGATAATTCATACGTTAACCTCAACTGCTCGATTAAACTCGAGCGGTTTTATTTTTTTGATATAGGAATGACGATATAGCTGTTTCTTTTTGCTGGGGAAGCCGATTCCTTATTTCGTAGGATGTGACGGTAAGACAGGTATGTTAAAATAAAGGAATGATCTTTAAGTAGGGATAGGAAGGTGAAGCTGAGACATGCAGATGGGAACAATTCTGGTAGTAGACGATGAACAGCCTATTGCTGATATATTGAAGTTTAATCTAGAAAAAGAAGGCTACGAGGTTATTTGTGCTTTTGATGGTAACAGTGCAGTAGAATTGGCATTGTCCAAAAAGCCTGATCTTATGCTGCTTGATCTTATGCTGCCTGGTAAGGACGGGATGGATGTTTGTCGTGAGGTTCGTTCTGCACATTTGGACATTCCTATCATTATGCTTACTGCCAAAGACGGAGAGATTGATAAGGTGCTTGGTCTAGAGCTTGGTGCGGATGACTATGTGACCAAACCTTTTAGTACACGTGAGCTACTCGCCAGAGTGAAAGCCCAAATGCGGAGACAGCATAAACCGTCACCGCCGGGAATGGCGAATGAACCTGCAGAGACCAGACAGGGTATTTACCATTTTGATCTATTTATTGATACAGATATGTATCTGGTATATAAGGGTGGCGAGCCGCTTGATTTGACCCATCGTGAATATGAGCTGCTCTACTATATGATCAAACATGCGGGTAAGGTGATGACCCGGGAGCATTTACTGCAGGCTGTATGGGGATTCGAGTATTTCGGTGATGTGCGGACCGTAGACGTGACGATCCGTCGTCTAAGAGAGAAAATTGAGGAGAATCCCAGCAAGCCGGAATATATTTATACTCGGCGCGGACTTGGCTATTTGATGCATAGCCCTAAAAGCGGAGGACTGTGATGAAGTGGTGGTCCTTTTTCCGGACAATTCAGGCCAAGCTTATTATTATTTATGTGCTGCTGATTCTGATAGCTATGCAGTTAATTGGAGTCTATTTTGTCAGCTCGATGAAGAACTCGTTAACGGATAACTTCACGAAGGATCTTAAAGCACGTGCAGAGATGCTGTCCATCCTGACTGCTGATAAATTTGGTAGTGAGGCTGGTACCGTTGACGAGGAAACGGCTGTAGAAAGTCTGCGTGGTATGGTTAATAACCTTTACATTAACGGGGCTGAGATTCAAGTGCTTGATGCCAGCGGCAAAATCATTACCACCTCCGTGCCCTCGCAGAATGACTATGTCGGACAGCGCAACACTCAGACCGTAGTCAATCGCGCCTTGCAGGGGATCAGCGATAATGAAGAATATATTATTGCTGATGATAATGTGCGAAAAAAGGTTGTGGCCAAGCCGGTACTTTCCGGTGACAAGGTAGTAGGTGCAATCTATATTGCTGCTGACATGAAAGATTTATATGCGACCATGGGCAGGATCAACAGTGTATTTATCTCTGGTTTGCTGTTAGCCTTGGGACTGACAGTTGTCCTATGTGTTATTCTTGCACACACCATTACGCAGCCGATTAAAGAAATGACTAGGCATGCAACAGCTGTTGCTGAGGGTCGGTTCAATCGAAAAATGCCCGTACTCGGCAACGATGAAATTGGACAACTCAGTCAGGCATTCAATTATATGACCGGCAGATTGCGTGAGGCGCTCTCTCAGAATGAGGAAGAGAAAGAGAAGCTCACCTCTATTCTGACGAATATGAGCGATGGTGTGGTAGCCACGGATGAGAATGGTGTAGTCATTCTTATGAACCTTCGGGCAGCACTTATGCTGGGAACAGAAGGTCCGTTGCCGGAAGGTGCCCCACTGGATAAATTGCTAGGCCTTGATTATGAGCAGAGTGGTTCCTTGGCTAAAGGAAATGCCCAGTCTGCAATGCTTCATCTGACACATATGGGTGGAGAAGATTCTAATATCGTGAGAGTTACGTTTACTCCGATTCATCGCCGTGAAGGTGGGATTGCCGGTACGATTGCTGTACTGCAGGATGTAACTGAGCAAGAGAACCTGGAGGAATCACGCCGAGAGTTCGTCGCGAACGTTTCGCATGAGCTAAGAACACCACTTACAACGATTAAAAGCTATGTGGAAGCACTCGATGATNNTAGCGGTTCGTTTTGTTGGGGTTATTCGTAACGAAACCGAGCGTATGATTCGTCTTGTTACGGATCTACTGCATCTGTCGCGTCTGGATTCCAAGGAGGCACTTCTCAGAATTCAGCAGACGGATATTACAGAGATGCTGGAGGATGTAGCAGACCGTTTTTCTTTTCAGATTCGGCAGAAGCGTATCGATATTAGTACAAGGGTCCGTAGGGATGTCACCACAGCATGGCTGGATCGGGATCAAATCGATCAAGTACTAGGGAATTTAGTTTCGAATGCGCTAAAATATACGCCGGAAGGCGGTACGATTGAATTGGAAGCCTTGAAGAATGAGGATGGAATGCTCTCCATTTCTGTACGTGATTCCGGGATTGGTATTCCGAAGAAAGACATCGAGCGGATCTTTGAACGTTTTTATCGGGTGGATAAGGCACGTTCACGGAATATGGGAGGGACCGGACTTGGCCTTTCCATTGCCCGGGAAATTGTGAAAGCCCATGGAGGCTCTATTTCCCTGCAATCCGAGCTTAATGAAGGCTCTAAGGTAACCTTTACGCTACCTCTGAATGAGCAAAGGGGGAGTGAGGCATGAAGGAGAGATTGAAGTCATGGATTCTAGCCTTGCTCGTGCTGGGAAGCCTTGTTGAGAGTTACTATTTGATTTATCGCTTGCCTGGTGCAGACTCGGCGGTATTCTCCGAGAATCTATATGTGAAGACAGACAATATGGGACCGGGGGAAAAGGTCGAGAACCTGCTGTACCCTGATAAAATGATCATCCATATGGGCGATAACAAGCATACGCTTTTTTATCCAGACTCAACGTTCTATAGCTTGATTATGAACCGGTTAAAAGGGCGTGGATTTGAAAGATTCCAGCGGCACTCGGTACAGGATTATGATTGGAATAAGATTCGTGGTGAGAATCCGGGGATTGAGCTTTCGTTCGGATCCGGCATTCCGGTAACGTTACTGCAGCGGGTTATGCAGCTGTCACCTGATTCCCTATTTGAAGGAGAAAGCATCGATCGCATTTGGATCTATAACATTAAGAATGACTCCAAAGCGCATGCCATTTTCTTCAGTACGAGAGGCGACATTATATATGAAGCGGCAAAAGCGGATTTAACGGTGCAAGACGTGCAGCAGCATGTGGATTTCGGCAAGAACTGGACGCCTTACAAGTCAGTAGACGGTGATTATTATGTGCCAGACAGCAAGATTTCTCTGGTTCAGGTTGAGATGCCTTCAGGCATGTATACCATAGAACAAATGCAGAACAATCTTTTCTTCGATGTTGGAAGCACTAGATATATTCGCGAGAAAAATGGCTCGGAGATTTATACGGATAGCAAACGGAGTCTTCAGGTCGATAAGGAACGGAATTGGATGAGCTATAGCGATCCAGCCGCACTTCCAGCAGGAGACAGTACACCTNNGTCTTGAAGCCACCGAGGAGGGGAGACAGGAGAGAAAGGTCTCTTTTCAACAATATTATGGCTCCTATCCATATGGCTCCTATCCGATCATGAGTAATTCGCAGCTGCAGTATGGTGTAATTGATCTGGAATTGCAGCAAGGCACCGTATCCTCGTATGAACGCTCGTTAATCTATATTGATGAGAGTAAAGCAGAGAAGAAAATCGTAGAGCTATCTGGAGGCGTGGAGCTAGAGAATCAATTGTCTGCGGTTAGCAAAACTTCGGCAGTGAAGGATTTAACGCCTGCGTATGTACCTGTAGTGAAAGAAGAGAAGCTGCAACTACTTCCAGTCTGGAAGGTTACGCTTATTGACGGCAGCGTTCTTACATTAAATTAATGTACTAGTCGTTCATATAACATTTAGGAGGTAAGGGTATGGATTGGGGAAGAGCCAAAAATGTACG
>DOJM01000283.1:0-409 GCA_003529225.1 Paenibacillus sp. | reverse complement strand
TCCGGCTTCTACCCCGCAGCTTCCTAACATTACTTATCGATATTCTGCTGAAGAGCAGAATGAACCACCCATTAAATTAGATGTTCCTATAGACAGCAAGCTGATCTATTCTTCCTTCACCGACCTTAGCAAGGCGCTTGAGAGTCAAATACCGGATATCGCGAATTATCGCTTTGATTCTCAAGAAAGTGAAGTAGGGAAGTTCGTCCTTCACCCGTTGGTTCAAAATCAGTGGTCATTGTTCCGTGTTAAGTTAGAGCTAATTAACAGTGATCAAAAAATTGTAGCTTACCGCTGGCCGAAGATTGAAATAGGGACAAGCAGCAGCGATAAAGAACAGAAGGTACTGCCAGCGTCACAAGCACTTAGTAGTTTGATAGAGAAGTATTTCCCGGCAGATTCCGTAGTT
>DOJM01000050.1:3627-7441 GCA_003529225.1 Paenibacillus sp. | reverse complement strand
TCCCTGTAAAGGGGTTTGTGTATGTTAATCTGGCATCCTGAGGCGGAGCCTCGGCGGCAGCAACATTCATCTGAATTAGAAAAAGAGAGAGGCAGGTTAACAGTATGACCATTTGTTTTTTCATCATCATGTTCTATTTCTCCTGTGATCACATATTTCTCACATTACTTCTTTGTTCGTTATTAATAGCGTTCAGTCTTATACCACTTTGCTTCTCTTTTGAAGATGAGGTCTTTGACATAAAGATATAATCCGTAGGCGGCGACAACCATCCACAGCTGGCAATAAGAGACGTACATCAACATCACGATCCATAAATTGGAAAAGCTCATCTCGCCCTTCTCTGTCGTCAACGTTATGAAAGTACCGACAACGAACAGAATGATAGCGAGCAGCCAGAGAAAATTGCTAAGCCCAGCAATGGTAGTATGTACATAGCCCAAAGCATGCAGGATGAGTAGCACATCTGAGGTGATTAACGACATCAGCAATAAGAAGTAAATAGCTAGAAAATAAAGAATATCGAATCGGACTTTTGCGGCGGATTTATCGAAAAGCAGTGGGATATTTTTGACAATGACATAAATGTTGCCTTTAGCCCAGCGCGTTCGCTGCTTGAACCAGACTTTTAAGGTCTGCGGCTCCTGCTCCCATGTGACCGATTTCGGCTGGAACTTGATCTGATAACCCATCATATATATTCTGAAGCTGATTTCTGTATCTTCAGCTATCGCTTTGACATCCCAGCCGCCGATACTTTCTACGATAGACCTGCGCATAATAAAATTAGTACCGGGAATGGTGCATAACTTGAACAACTTCCAGCGTCCCGCTTGCGCCATCCATTGAAAGGACAACGTCTCAATATTAATAAACCGGGTAAGTAGGCTTGCGTTACGGTTACGGGTTCTAAACTTACCGATCACTGCGCCTAGGCTAGAATCATTCATGATCTCAGCGACCAGATAACGTAAAGCCGTTTTTTCGGGAGTGTTGTCTGCATCATAAATCGCAATTAGTTGCCCTTTGCAATGGGTGAAGCCTATATTCAGCGCATTCGATTTCCCTTTGCCACCCGTAATCGCATCCGTATTAATGACGATCAGCTGACGCCCTGGATTTCTTTTTTGGATACCGGCCAGCAGTTCAGCACTGTTATCAGAGGAATTATCATTAATCACAATAATCTCATATCGATCTTCCGGATAATCAAGCGCTAGCAGAGACTCCACCGTCTTACAGATTACTACCCCCTCATTGTGAGCAGGAACCATAATTGAAACCAAAGGATATTCGCCCTCTATCTCTGGAATGTCCTCATTTTCTGATTTAATGTAATATAAATAGCCTGCGATAATAAGGGTCACATTCACCAGCAATAGAGACCAAATACAGATCACTGCAATTACCATCAGTATGTCTGAAATCGTCATAGGATCCTCCAAATCACGATTAGTTGTCTCATTTCAAATACTTTTTCCTATACAATCGGTATCCGATGAGCATTAATCCGCCAAATAGCAGCAGCGAAATCNNTATTAAAAAGCGTCGTAAAGCTCTTCTTCTGCTCTTCTGTATACCGGTAATCGCTATTCACTGTTTCTGGCGTATAATTCAGACTCAGGGGTTGTCCATTGATAGAAATCACTCCTTCAGATGAAGTGATCGTATTGGCGTCTGTAACAACCTGATGCCTATCCAGTTTATAATCCGCAAAGGAAACCCAGTATTGTTCCAACGTCTTCAGCATTTCCTCAAGTTCTTCCTCATCCTTTGGCATATCAACAGTGATTNNAAAATCAATCGGCACACTATATAAAGAGGATGGAAAAGTCTTGGAGGTGTCGCTCTGCTCCATATAACCAACATTTTCATCCGGATACAGTATCACGGAATCGAAAAACCCCATCCCCGCCTCTGAGTATTCCTTGTCATACGCCCAGTGCATTTGTGCTCCGATTCCAAGCGGCCCAATCTTGTTATGCACCAGCAGATTAATGAACGCGTTCATCTTCGCCTGAAGTGAATGATCCATATTACTAGTACTCGTTGAATGCATCGCAATAGGGGCATTGACCAGAATGCTGCCATTATTCGATTGCACTCTTTTGATAGCTACCAAATAACGTTGCATTGCCGGATAATCGGTATTACTGAACACNNCACCGGCCGCACACTTGCCAGAAAAGGAATCCCCACTTGATACAGCCGCTCCGCAGTCTCTGTCAACAGTCCCAGATCAGAGAAGGGATAGATCTCTTTGATCGCAAGATACACTTTAGGCGTTGCCTTGATATGAAGCCAGTCCTTCAGAACATACCCCATCGCCAGTGCACTGACATTCCCTTGTTCAAAATACGGAACATATGCAGCATCCCCTTTACTCACAGCATAGGGTGCTAGCAGGCCATCATCCTGGAAGAGCAGCTTTCCGAGAGACTGGGTCCCCTGACTTCCGGCAATATAAAGCATATCCTGTACCTGAAGTGGAATTCTCGAGAACTGACCGATCTGGAGATCCGGATTCGCGTCATACATGAAATCTGTGGNNGCTGTATCCGATATGTAAATACTGTCCCTGATAATGCTCCCAATCCTCTACATAAAATTTATTAGTAATCAAAATATCCGCTGCGTTACGGACCATAATCACTTTAGAGTAATGATTCAGCATTCCTTGTTCATATTGATCCAGGCTTCTAAGTGTGACCTTCATGGAATAGGCCGCCAGCAGTCGCTGGAGTTCAGTCACGTTGCCTTCCTTCGTTGTCCCCTTAGCGAGGCTGTCGTAGAGTAGTAGGACCTGCTGTGGCGAAGCAGCAGATTGGACAGGTGTGACGGGAACCAGAAGGGCTGTCAGGGTCAACGTCAGCAGTAATATACCGTTTAAGATTCCTCTGATGTTCAAATACTCACATCCTTTTGAGGCTTTGGATAAGGGATAGAAGGGGTACTCTTATTAACCTGCTTCACCTGATTACTATTTTTAGAAACTCTACGCCCAATCACACTGGATAGGGTCAGAAAAGTCACCAAATCAAAGGATAATGTAAATAAGAACTCATGCTTGGAAATGTCGGCATCACCTGCACCGATAATCGATACAAAAATACCTGAAAGACCAATGCCAATCGAAGCGACAATCAATACCATTCGCTGCATACCTCTGAAATTACGGGATTTGACCGCTTTTACAAAGGAAGGCATATAGAGTCCGATGACAAGCACCATCCATAGGAAGATGAACCCAAATGTTCGTGGTGCCAGCGTTAGTTTCAATTGGCTGTATCCGGTGAAAAAGTGACTCTGTGCTCGAAACTCCTTACCAACGGAATGCTCGAAGTTCCCCATAGCCGCCGGTTTGATTGAGAATGCACTTTGAGCTGCTACATTAAGAATCGAATTAAGCTGGTCCGGATTCGTTAAATAATATTTAAGGATGGATACAAATCCATACCGACTGTAGAAATTCTCTTCGAGTAGTGGTGAATTTACGTCTATGGTCACGTACTTTTCATAGTGTATACTGTTCTTTAGAATCGCGTATTGCTCATCCATACCTAACGCTTTTAAAGCAGCCTCTGGATCAGGTGCTTCCTTCAGCACCCCTCGGGTCATGGCATGGAACTGGTTTATGTTTACGAACTCATTTGAGATATTCAAATACGTGAATACACCTGCGAACAGCATCAGAGCAAGAGACGCCATTGTCAGGATCCGAAATATCTTGTCTCTACGAATCCAAAGCAGTGAACATGCCAGAACAGCAATGATCATACCCACTGGAGCATTCTGCTGTTTAGAAGTAGTCAGG
>DOJM01000050.1:1082-3580 GCA_003529225.1 Paenibacillus sp. | reverse complement strand
TATTCGGGACATCCTCCATGTAATAGCCTCTATTAATAAGTAAATTGCAGTGACATATAAAATCGTATAAATCACCGCTTGAAAGCGGATGTCGAATACCTCACTACTGAAGAACAACTTGTTAAGACCTATAGCCAGCTTGATAAATAGTGACTGAGAGGAAAATAACATTGCACCATTCTCATTAAAATATTGAAAGATTCCATATTGCTTCACAAAATAACCAAAGTACTGACTATCATAATCCGGCTGACTGAAATAGAGTCCGTTACTATAGATGCTACGAAAAAAGTCGCCATTATCCGCCATTCCGACATACGGGGCTGTGAACAGCGCGATGACGGTAATAAGCAGCACTCCAAATGCACCAAGAAATGCAGGAGAAACCGATAAATTAGCAAGTGTTATCTCCTGCCTTAGAGGTGTTTTCACCGTGTTGTCCATCATGCAGGCTCACCTTCAANNACATAGGCCAGTAATGCCATCAGGTTGTCAAAAGAATAGGCTTGGCCGCTAGCCACATCGCCGAATCCTCCATACAGTGGGCTACCCACATCTGTTACTCTGAACTCGTTCATTCTTTCAATGCTTTTATGATAGAGAGATTCATCTCCAATTTCTGAGCCGATCATAGCCGTAATGGCGTAAATAGCTGTGGACCGGATGTCGTTCAGCGGCTTACCTTCTCGCGAATATTGACCATATAACGTTCCAGCTTCGACCTGCTGTTTGATAAAATCAACGCTGGTGGATTTCTGCTGATCTACCTCTGCTAAGGCTAGAATGGATAAAAGCGACTCTACTGTATTGATATTTTCCGAGCTATATTTTCCAGTCTCATAATTAAACCGTGTCTCATAAAACGGAAATTCATCCGATAAGTATCCATTCTCCAATATTCGGTTCATATTATCCGTCAACTTCTTTCTAAATTGGCTAGGAATCGACAATTTTTGCAAAGTGCCCAAATTAATATAACACAAAGTGACGAATGTGTTTGTTGAAGAATATTCCATGTCGTAGAAATCATAAAGATTTCCTTCTTTTACATTATAGTCATAAAATCTTTCGCCATATTTATCCGCTTCAGCTGTATAGCCTTTATCACCAAACTTTTCCCCAGCCTCATAAAGAGCTCGAATCATACGTAAATCATCAACGGCAGCATTCAAGGGATATAACTTCTGCTGTTTAGGGCTGTAGCGGTAGCTGAAACCACTGTTCATATCAAAGATTTGTTTAGCCAAATTCCATTGTTCCGCAAATCGCTCTTGTTGACCGCTACGCACAGCTGCCAGCATCCGGAGAGATGCCGATTCACTGAGAAGCTCGTGTCCACTTGCCGCTTCCGCCGACTGATCTGTTTCTATAAAATTAGTATATACACCGTACTCACCTGTGAGCTTCGAGGTAATGAGCTGCTCTAAGTCAATTACTTCCTGCGTCTGGGCTACCGTAGAATCATGATTTGAATCTTCGCGAACGGGTAACTTCGTAGGAGTAGTGACGGATGTAGTCGGTGTTGATGTCGCTGTTGGAGCTGGCGTATTTTCACAAGCGGTTAGACCTGTGATACCTACTAGAATCGACAGTGCAGCAGCGATAATTTTCCTCAAATGATCACTTCCTTTAGCATTGCGTTATGCTACCTAGTATTATCTATAACGGTAATATACAACATATACTTAAACCCAAATGTAACATTTTGTATCTTTTTGTCGAAAAAAAGAGCTCTCCTTACGCCTCTTTGGTCGCTTCCATCCTCAATACGAATTGCTTCATGTGAGAACGTCGCTTCCTGCACATCACCGAAACCCCAGTGGCTTTTATCCTCCCCATTATAGTTCTTAGGACATAATATACCATAATAAGGAAGTAATCTGAACAAAATCTGAACAGAAAACAATTTTAACAGTGAAATAAGTCACGTTTTATCAAAAAAGGCGGAACCCCGCGAAGCCTCAGCTTCCGAAATTCCGCCAAATCCAGCTAATTCTGACCTAACCCTTAATCCTACGATACGTCTCTTCATCGGAAACAACATACAATCTAGCATCCTTAGGAATAGCCTGATCCAGCTTTCGATTGATACTAAGATCGCTACGATCCGACAACAAGGTCGCACCTTGCAGAAGCAAATTCTGAAACGCGTCTCCATAGGTCTTCCATGCGGCATTCACTGGAATCTCATAAATATCATCACCGTATTTACGGCTCAGCAGCTGCGTTATCACCTCAGAGTTGCCCTCTTGCAGCGCAGAACGAACAGCCAGTCTGGAGATGGCATCATGCGAAAGAACGAACTCGTTTACCTGAACATGCCTGAAATTCTGTATATTCTTCTCTTGCATTATTTCTACAGTCGTATGTACTTGTGGCGCAATGCGCTCAATGCTAGAAGCAATTAACAAAGATTTGCCGTCGATCAGCGATGCTTCATCAATCCGTGTGTCACCGAACACAATGGCCGCTCTAGCTTCATGAATGTTAGCCTTAAG
>DOJM01000050.1:762-1066 GCA_003529225.1 Paenibacillus sp. | reverse complement strand
TCCAGAGGGTGACTTCCTGTCTCATCAATGATGACAATGTGGCATTTCGGAGAATAGCATAGAATCTCCTCTACGGCAGCTTGTGCTTTCTTACTCCAATTCATTAATAGTACATGATCCTTCCCCTGAAACCTCAACGTTCCAGCTCCTCTCCTTCTCTGCACCTCCGCAATGGAGTCGATGACCTTACCAATGACCAAGCTGAGGAGGCCGATACCAAAGATATATAGGAACATGGTAAACAGCTTTCCAACTACGGTCTCTGCAAAATAATCCCCATACCCTACTGTCGCCATCGTTGTCA
>DOJM01000050.1:0-635 GCA_003529225.1 Paenibacillus sp. | reverse complement strand
GTTTATGCGAGAAATATAAGGCTGCCACTCGACGGATGGATCGGGGGCAGCCTTATTCTGGTCTTTTTCCATTGTCGGACTAAACAATCAAACTGCTAATCGCAAATGCTGTCCCAATAAACACCAAGCAAAGCATAGTGCCTACTGCCACATTTCCCTTCTCCAGATGCTCTGAAATCTTAAAGGTTGGGGTTGCCAATTCAAAGATCCAATAAGCCGCAATTAAGCACACATAACCTACCGCAAACCAAACGATCATGTGCAGAATGGAGGTATTCGTATATGCCGCTACGCCAATAATAATAGCCGTTGCCAGAAACTTGCCGCCTAAAGCCAAGGCTACAGCCACATTGCCTTTCTTCAGCTCCTCCATATCTTTAAACGGAGTCATCAAACCAAAGATCACCATGCCTAACAATTGCAAAAGAATAATCACAAACACACTCACTACCAAATTAACCACAATCGTCACTTCGCCCACCCCCGAAATTTCGCATAAGCCGAATCATAGTCGGCAAAATCATGTACTTCCTCAAGGACTACGGAAGCGGTCTTCTTTTTCTCTAATGCGGTATAACGTTCATCATCAATCGGCTGCTTAATCCGATTACCTGAAGGGAGCTCAAGCACCGCAA
>DOJM01000045.1 GCA_003529225.1 Paenibacillus sp. | reverse complement strand
GTCCTTCTTTTCGCATACATCTAACCATAGATCAGGAGGCGTTAATTATGACTTTTAAAAAGATTGGCGGCCCACTGCTGGGATTGACATTGGCGGGCAGTATGCTGCTGATGCTGCTTCATCCGGAGGCATCCCTTGGCGCAGCCTTACGAGGCCTGGCCATCTGGTGGGATGTGTTATTCCCCTCCCTATTTCCGTTCTTCGTCATTTCCGAAATCATGCTAGGCTTAGGGATCGTTCATCTCTTCGGTGCACTGCTCGATCCGTTGATGCGTCCTCTTTTTGGTATACCAGGTAGCGGTGGGTTTGTCGCTGCGATGGGATATGTATCAGGATATCCTGTTGGCGCTAAATTAACCGCTAAACTGCGGGAACAGAATCTGATTAGCAGAGTAGAGGGCGAACGTTTAGTAGCCTTCACAACCTCTTCCGATCCAATCTTTCTGTTAGGTGCAGTGTCCGTTGGCTTCTTTCGAGACGCTTCGTTGGGGCTCATCCTTGCCCTCGCCCACTACGGGAGTGGTTTGATTGTTGGCTTGCTAATGTCGTTCCATGGACGCAAAGAACAGAGATCTCCATCCCAAGACCCATCCCTTACTAGTTCTGCTGCCCCCTCTGCTCCAGCAAAAAAAGGGTTTGGAAGAATCCATGCAGCACTTCTTGCCATGGAGGAGGCCCGGCGCAAAGATGGACGGAGCTTTGGTGAGCTTTTAAAGGGTGCGATCCAGTCCTCGCTAAAGCTTATTATTGTCGTAGGTGGTTTGGTTGTATTCTTCAATGTGCTAATGGAACTACTTGCCCGCGCCGGAATTCTGTCCTCACTCTTTAGCATGACTGGACATCTAGTGTCCCTTGTAGGTGGTCCTCCAGAGCTAGCCCAGGCCCTCATTAGCGGATTCTTTGAGGTGACTATCGGTGCCCGTTCAGCAGGTGAAGCCGCAGCTTCCATCCCGCTTCAGTTCAAGGTAGCGGCAGCTGCCTTCATTCTCTCTTGGGGCGGATTATCTGTACATGCCCAGGTGGCAAGTATTCTGAACGGTACCGGGCTGCGGTATCTGCCATTTTTGACTGCACGTCTAATTCACGCCATACTCGCGTCAGGATTGGTCTTGCTGCTCTGGAACCCTGTGATGGACACAGGACTGTCTACCGCATGGGTATCATTACCAGCCTCTGTTGCCTTTACTCCTTCTGCCTCAGGGATCACGGCAAGCCTCGCCCTGCTGAGCCTATTATTAACTGCTGCAATTCTAGCCTCACTGCTTATCCCTGTATTCATGGCAATGATTCGATGGGTACGGCGAAGTTGATTAACATATTGTGTTCCGGGTCAAGATTGATTATGATCGGTGTATGACTGAATTATACAAAAGGAGCCTGTACATCTTGAGATATTATGTTCTGGACCGCGGTGATGAACTATCAATCAAACTTGCCGAGCAGTTTCACAAGCTGGCGGCGGAGCGGGACCTGCAACTGGATGCCGAGTCTCCCGAAATCGTCATCTCTATTGGCGGAGACGGCACAATGCTGCACGCTTTTCATACCTTTATCGATCAAATCCCCAATCTAGCCTTCGTAGGTGTGCACACAGGACACTTAGGCTTCTATGCGGACTGGCAAGCGGAAGAGCTGCCCACCTTAATCGACTACATGTGCGGAACCGAGGATTCAGAGCCTCAGAAACCTCGTATCGTGAAATATCCGTTACTTGAGCTGGAAATTAACAAGAAATCCGGTTCTTCGTCCCACATTGCCCTAAATGAATTTACCCTTAAAGGAGTAGATGGAACTATAATGATTCAAGTTGACATCAATGATGTTACCTTCGAAATGTTCCGGGGTGATGGACTTTGTATTTCAACTCCTTCTGGTAGCACGGCCTATAACAAGAGCCTTGGGGGAGCCATGGTTCACCCATCTATAGAAGCGCTGCAGATTGCTGAAATCGCCTCAATTAACAACCGTGTATTTCGAACAATGGGGTCGCCATTACTACTGCCGAAGCATCACCATTGCGATATTCTTTCATGTAAGGATCAGCGCTTACTACTCACGATAGATCATAACAATATCCCAGTAGATGATCTGATTTCAGTACGCTGCCAAGTATCGGAGAAGAAGGTCAGTTTCGCCAGGTACCGTCCTTTTCCGTTCTGGAACCGTGTTCGTGAAGCTTTTTTAGTTTAAGATTAACCTTCGATCCAACGATTTTCAGTGGCTGGAGATATCCATTTCTCCAGCTTTTTTGTGTGACAAAACNNATAAAAGGAGAGAGTACTGTTGAAAAAATTTTTATCCCTCTTTAGCATAAGTCTACTGGCCCTCATACTTGCGGTCCCGGCTTTTGCAGCATCGAAACCAATTGATGTTTATATTAACGGAAGTAAGGTTTCCTTCACCGCTGGATCCCCATACTTAGCGAACAATTCTGTACTTGTACCTTTCCGGGTTGTCTTTGAGAAGCTTGGACTTCAAGTTCTCTGGGATGCCAAAACTGGAACGGTAACAGGTAAAAGTTCAAATCTTGCGATTACCCTCAAAATCGGCAGTAACCGCGCTACTGTTAACGGAACCGTTAAAAAACTAACCACAGCACCAGTTTCCTCAGCTGGCACTACATACATCCCTTTGCGTTTTATCGCCGAGGCAACCGGGGGCACAGCTGTCTGGAATTCTACCAGTAGAAGTGTACAAATTACTACTCCTGTCTCCAAAGGTAAGGACGAAGCAGCCATTTCAGCATTAATCCGTTTGTCTAATCAGTATTTCAATGAAGAAAAAGCAACTAGCTTCTACTCCCTTATGGATTCGGAGTACTCTTACACGGAATCAGTGGCCGAACTCAATGAATCTTTTAAAGCTTTTGACATAAAGAATACTATTGATAGCTTGGAAATCCTCGACATTAAAGCTGATGAAGCCACTGTGTATACGCTTGAAAGTTCTCGCAGAATAGGTGGGGCTTATACTCCAGATACAGAGAATGAATACGTATATACCCTGGTCCNNGGAAGCTGGAAGATCTCATCCGTGGAATCCCAAAGCTCGACCGTTCTCCTTACTCGTGAACAAGGTCTAAAACCAGCAGCCAACATCCCTCAAAACGATGCGGATGCCATCAAAGGTACTATTAACAAGTATTATCAAGCAATGAACGAACAGAATCCTACAGCAGTTCTTTCCACGATGACTTCATACGGAGAAGAATATGATTCCTCTCTCAAGGCAGATTTGGATGATTTCTTTGCTTCGTATGATATTACCTATACTCCAGGCATTTCAAATATTTATTATTACAGTGCCAAAGAAGCTGCTATATATGTAGAAAGCAAAGACAAGGAAGCTAGTGAAGAGGAGACTTATGAGCAGGGCCTTATCTATATTCTATCCAAGTCGGATACTGGCGTATGGACAATCGATGACACATATAACGTCTACAATAAACTTGTGAAATCCTAATAAAAAGGGTGTTTGATTCCATGAAATCCAAAAAAGTAATAAGTGCACTGTTAACTAGCTGTCTAGCTTTATCTATTACATTTGCTCCACTGGCTTCCGCTGCAGATGCCGCTAAAGCTTCCACAGACAACAGTGATCTTATTAATGAAGTAATGAAGCTATTGGAGAACTATAACCTTTCAGATGTAGATAAAGATATTTTGATTCGCGGAGCAATTGACGGCATGGTGAACACACTGGATGATCCATACAGCCAATACTTCAATTCCGAGGAAGCGGCGCAATTTGAACATGCGGTTGATCTCGAATACGTTGGTATCGGTGTTAAACTTCAATATACGCCAACAGAGCTCTACATCGAAGAAATCTCTCCAGGTTCTTCTGCTGAAAAGGCAGGCTTGAAACGCGGCGATACGATTCTCAAAATCAACGGAATACCTGTTGACGAAACGGATGATTCGGAACTGAATGGAGCCGCAGGCACTAAGGTCACCCTGTTGATCCTCAGAAATGGTGTCACAAAATCTTATGTTGTCACCCGAAATGAATTGAACTCAACTTCCGTTTTTGGAACCCTCATGGGTCCGAAGATTGCCTATATTTCGCTAAGTGGTTTCACACAGAATTCTGATGAAGAATTTGCCGCTATGCTGAAGAAGATGCGTGCAGCGGGAATGAAATCCATGGTGCTTGATTTACGTGATAACTTGGGTGGCTACATGGAGTCGGCATACAACATTGCCTCTAGTTTTATGGATAAAGGCATCATGATGTATACCTCTGATCAAAGTGGCGCGTTAACTCCTGTAACGATTACTAGTGGCAGCAAAATCGGTGTGCCCGTCGTAATTCTAACCAACGAATACACTGCAAGTGCGTCAGAAGCTCTTACGGGCGCTCTAAGCGACAACAAGCTGGCTACTGTTGTAGGCACTCGTTCTTACGGCAAAGCGCGTATTCAAAGCCTACTTACGGTGTCTAATGGCGACATGCTGAAATTGACCACGCAGAAATATTTAACACCTAAAAAAGAAGATTTTAATCACATCGGTCTCGCACCGGATATTGAGGTAAAAGGCAAAACTGCACAGCTGATTACCGCCCTGCAGATTGCTGGAATGAAGACTTTAGAAGTCACCGGAGATCATCATATCTTAAATATCAATGGCATTCCTTTTGCTGGTAATGTTGGTCTTGTGAAGCAG
>DOJM01000046.1:6215-6565 GCA_003529225.1 Paenibacillus sp. | reverse complement strand
ATTCCGTTTCCGAGACCCAGTACGAATCCTAGCAGCAATACAGGAAGGCTAGTAACGCCTGGCTGAAGCAGGCCAAGCCCTCCGACCGATACACCAATAAGTGCATAACCCGTACCTAGCTTCCAGCCGTAGCCTGTTCCCCGGTTCATTTTGTTCATGACCATGATCATGAATATTGCACCCACGCCAGTTGCCGCGACAAGCCAGCCCAGCATAGATTCCTCAGCAGGTGCGATAATTCTGAATAGACTTGTAAACTGAAAATCGATCATCTGAATGGCTAACGCACCAACTAAACCAAATAGCATGCTGTTTAGCAGCAGTCTACTACGCAGCATAAAGCTCCAGCG
>DOJM01000046.1:1694-6172 GCA_003529225.1 Paenibacillus sp. | reverse complement strand
TCACTATTTTTAACAGTAAGTAGGAGCAAGTAAGAACAGCCTCTGAGACAAGCATTGATCAAAATACACCACTGTGGCGTCAGCACAGACAATGCAAAACCACCCAGCAATGGCCCAGCGATTTTGGAACCCTGATTTACGATACCATTAAGTGAAGTGGCTTGAAGCAGCTGATCCTCTCTAACCATACTGCGGGTCATCGACTGCTGGGCAGGCACATTTAACGTCGAGATAGCAGCACGCAACATCAGTAACGGGAGTAGCCACACCATACTGGGAGCGAAAAGCACTAGTACTGTTAATAATGCCGTTAGTAGATCACACATCCGCATTAGCTTTAGCTTATTTAGTCGGTCAGCTGCTACCCCCGCCACGGAGCCGAGCAGAATCCCAGGTAAAGCTATGGAGACTGGAATCAAAGCCAGCATTAACGGACTAGCCTGCCAGCGGTACCCTACGAGTACCTGTATCGCCAGTACATCGAACCAATCCCCAAAAGTGGCTGTCGCATATGCGCTGTACACACGCATATATACTTTGTTCTTAAGCAGGCTCGTGCCTGCTTGTGTTGAAGCATTCATTAAACATTCCTCCAAATTACAATTAAGAACAAGAACNNAAGAACATATGATGCATGATCTTAATGTAACGGAGAATTGTCAGAGAATTATCAGAGAGCTGTCACGATATTCATAAGCACGTTTTCCAAGGATTTCTCCAAACGATGGAATCCCCGCTCTTCCTTCTCTCGTTCAAATAAATCTGCATATTTCTGATGCAAAGCTGACTGGGGAGAAAACTCATTACAATAGTGAACAATTCGGTATAACGCATAAATCCGCATCGGCACGAATCCTGACATCTCAAGCACCTGAAGCCCCTCATCCAATAACTGCTCTGCTTCACGCCAAGACTTGCGCCGTAGACACCACAAGCCTCTTGCAACTTTATAACTGCCGATCTCACGCAAAAAAGGCTTCTCCAGCAAAAGCGCTTCAATGTCTTTCGCCATCCGCTCCAATTCCTGATCTTTTGTCCCCATCCACAAGTGAACGAGCATTTCGGAAATGGCCGTTACAGGAATAAAGTTCTCATACCCAGGCTCTTTAATCACTTCATGCGTTAGCTTTAATCGTTCTAGTGCTTTTTCCGGTTGTCCGGCTAATGTGTACAAATCCAGAATATTAAGGATCTCCATTTCACGATGCTGGGGCGGCAAAAGAATCTTTTTCTCAAGGACTAGCTCACAGAACTCTAACTTCTTCTTCGGATCACCCAAAAATATATAACAGATCATCAAAGAATAGAAACGCTCTTCTATCTCAACTTCCTCTGCGTTCAGAAGCCATTCCAAATCTCCCTGCACAAAATGAATATAGATCGAATAGAACGGATCCATTTCATAACCCAAAACATCCTGTTGCCGCGCTAAGGTTAACATGGACCGTCCTTGGCCGTATTGATGATATTTTACGAATATCTCCCGCATCGTCTCTTGCATCTTTGCGTCATATGTAGTCGGATTGGTCATAGTTACAGAGGGTTCCTGCATCGTCAGACTATAGCCAAATCCACGAACAGTCTTAATATCCAAGCCTTGTAGCTTGCTAAGCTTTTTACGAAGGCGATAAATATGATCATCTACCGTTCGCTCTACTGGGTATTCTAGCGGCCACACCTTATCCAGCAGTTGCTCTCGACTGAACGTACGCCCTCTATTTTTGTACAAGAACTGAAAAAGCGTAAATTCTTTTGGGAATAATTCGATCGTTATCCCATCTCCGGTCACTTTGTATTCACTTTCGATTAATTCCAGCTGCATGATAGAACCTCTCTTTCCCCCGAATCCGCTCATTGGTTACATTATATCAGTCCGTCCAAGGCGTACTCCAGATCAAAAATAAACATACAAAAAGAGCAACCCACAGATTTCTCTGCATGATTGCTCTTTGCACCCATTGCTGGTCTTATCCAGCCATATTATTAGTGGAATCCTGTTCACTAAAAACGGAGATGTGACCTACCTTACCCGTCGAGTTTGGAATAANNGGAATAATGAATTTCAACTGGAATTGATCATTGGCTTGATAAGTGTAGATCTTATCCTCGCCATTTACTTTGGTATCATCCGGCTTGCCCAGTGTGGACTCAATCTGTTTCAGTGTTAGCTCTTGCAGCGCAGTATCACTGGAACGAACATCGAAGATTAGGCTCCCTTTATTGAATCCGAATACGACATGTTCATCAGTGTAGGTAGCATAAATACCTTTTCCCGCTGGCTCTTGTTGATCAGGTTTACCCCAATCGGCTTCTACCTCATCAATTAGTCCGGTATGAGCAGCATATTCAACACCAGGCACCTTACCCTTTTTGGCAAGCTCAAGTAATTCTTTGAGTTGTTTGTCGCTATTCTGCTGCGGATTCGCATTGGCTGTATCTTTATTAGTCTTCGTAGGGGAAGTGGTCGCTGCTGGTGCGGTTTCCGTAGGAGTGGTTGATGGGCTAACTTCTGGTTCTGCGGTTGCTGTTACAGCCGTTTCAGTTGGCGCCGTAGTTGGGGAAGCAGAATTAGCTTGCTCATTGTTCGAACTGCATCCAGCTAATCCAATCATTCCTGTGAGCAAAATAGAAGCTGCTAAAAATTTAATCTGTACCGACATGATGTCATCTCCTTAGTAGGCTAGCTCAACCCAGCTTGCAAAAAAATGGAACTGATAATATAGACGATACTGAAATGAAAAAGTTTCATCNNCCCAAATCTGCTGACTATCAATAAATTACGGGACATCATCTCAGGAAATACTCCCCCTCAGTAAAAATATTCCACACAAACGCAACCTTAATCCTCTAAGCCGCATCTTATTAGTAAAGGGAGGGGAGCTTCATCTGAATATTATAGAGAGAATCAAAGCAAAGGATGAGTCAGCTCTCCGCCTATTGATGGACGATTACGGCGATATGCTTCTCCGAACCGCTTGCTTACTGCTCAAAGATCGACAGAGTGCGGAAGAGGCGGTACAAGATGCTTTTATTCAAGCCTATGCCAAAATGAATCAGTTGCAGGATCCGGAACGGTTAAAGGCTTGGCTCATTCGCATCGTAGTCAACCGCTGCCGCATGAAGCAACGGACTTGGAGCTGGCGTAATATTTTCCCCTCGAATGGGTCAGAGCTACAAGCCAGCGATGATGCAGGCTTCACTGCCGGGGCAGAAGAGATTTTTATGGTGGAATGGCATAATGTTAGACTCGCCGAGTTCATCAGGAATCTCGATTATGTATACCGCGAATGTCTGACGTTATATTACTTTCATGAGATGAGCATACGTGAAATTTCCGAGCAATTGAATACGCCAGAGAATACGATTAAATCCCGGCTCGCTAGAGGACGGACGGTCTTAAAAAAAATATTGGAGAAGGAGGGACATTTCTTATGAATACGGGGAACACGGAGAATACGAAACGCGAAGCTATCAAGCAACAGCTAGATGAAGAACTACAGCCCATCCACTTCGAAGGACATGAACGTGTCCTCAAGATGACCCACCCCCCAACCTTTGGAGCCCGTCTCTTGGCTTTCTGGAATAAAGAAATCGAGCTCCCCGTGAAACCTATATGCGCGATTGGTGCCATTATTCTAGTCGTATCATTGACTCTGCACCAACCAGAGGTTAAACATCAACCACAACAAAACGTCCAGCAGCATCCGAACCGGGAACTTATTGAGGCTGGAGGCAATACGTACTGGAAGGATATCTATGATCAGGCGGTGAAGAGACATGCGAATTAAGATCAAAGTCAAACATCTAGTGTCATTCGTGCTACTCCCGGCCTTCCTGCTCATTCTTCTATTTAACTTTCTGCCCTCCTCAAAAGCACAAGTAGATAAAAATCCAGCTGTTCAATCTAACCTAGCCCGCACAGAACTTCTGCAAAAGCTAGAATCTACAACTGGTAGTAAACGTATGGAACTTATTCGAACCAACATCATCGATAAGGAGCACGCCTACGATCCCTATAGATATGACGTTAATATCGGCCCCTCTATGAGTCAGTGGAATAATGATGAACCCGATACTTCTAATTTGCTGCCGGAGGATAGAATCCCCTTACTTGAGGAATACATCCTTGATGGGCCAGCGAATAATACACGTATATTTGCGGTAAAGCTGATTGCCTATGAATATGATGCTCTTGGTCGTAGGGACGACGGAGATCAAGCGCTAAACACCGCCGCGAAACTGTTAGACAGAGATTCTAGCGTGGCAAAAGAACTGGCGCTGCTTCAAGCAGAACGAGCCCTGAATCGTGGTGACATAACAGCCGCTGAAGCTATTCTTGAACAAACCACATTGTCACCTGAGAATCAGCAGGATTTAGATGCGCAGAAAGCATGGCTTACCGGACGTCTGCTCTTCACAAAAGGCAAAGCACAAGAAGCACTTGCCGTAGTAGACAATGGCTTGGAGAGCTACCAGAA
>DOJM01000046.1:0-1688 GCA_003529225.1 Paenibacillus sp. | reverse complement strand
TAAAGACAACGGTGCATCGGAATCAGCATCAATTTCAGCACCAGCGATTGGAACTTCAGAAACCGAAATGCAGCTGGAAGCACTTCGGGTAGCCATTCAGTCCGCTGTAGATATGGGGAGTACCTCGACTGCCGTCGTATCCGGAACCCTGGCCCGTAGCGACGGTACCCCAATCTCGCACGCAGGTATTTTTCTCCGTGCTGAAAGCGAGGTTAGTCACAGCATCACTGCTGCTGAACCGTACCGAATCGTTACCGACGATGAAGGGCGTTTCGAATTCCACGGTGTGATTCCGGGCTTCTATCAATTACAGCTTGGACTTAGCTATGATCAGATCGACGGATGGACTTGGCCTGTACAGTATGACGATTGGATTGAAGTTAAACCAGNNTCAGAGCATTGTTCTACAACCTCTGCTTGAGCTTCAGTCTCCTATTAATCAGGAGACGATAACGGGTCAGTCTGTAGATTTTCACTGGAAGGCTGTTAAAGGTGCGGCTTACTATCGCTTAAGCGGTGGAGCGGAGGGGGCCGCGGTGAGTGCACAAATTCGGGATCATATTATAGGTAATCATGTATCCATTCCTGTAGAAGAACTTTACAGTAGCGGTGGTTTTTCCTTTGGTAGCAGTGGAGAAGGCTGGGAATCTATTGACCCCCTCTCCCTTCTCGGATTTATGAATCCAGAAGCACGCTTTTCTTGGAATATTGAAGCATTAGATGCAAATGGACGCCTGATTACCCGCAGTTATGGCTACAGACTAAACGAAAACACCGTCGGTAATCTGCCCTTCTTTTATCTCAAAGAAAGAGAACTTACTGCGGCTGACCAACTCTTACTGGATAAAAAACCGGATNNCACTAACCATGTACCAACAAAACGTTTTCGATGATCCACAAGATGTTCATGCCCTTCACATGCTAGTAAAGATGATGTTTGCAAAATCATCCCTCACGAAGGATACAACATTAGAAGATCAGGCGATGTCTTCACTCAAAAAACTAATACAACTACAGCCTTCAACTGAGTACGCCTTTTCATTGTCACAGTACTATTTTGACCAAGCGAACTGGAAGTCATATAACGAATATTATTCCTATTACAACAAGCTAAACCAACCCAATAATAACGATTATGTACTCTCTATTAACGCGACAGCACTCTTACATCAAGGCAAACTGAAAGAAGCACGCAAGCAATTCGCTAAGGCTCTGGCGCTTGATAACAGCCATCGTTTTATTGGCAGCTATTTGGCGGCAGAATTATATGCAGGTGAGTCACTCTCTTCNNGTCTTAACAATTGCTGAACGTTACCCCGAGCACAGCTTTGGTCATAGTGGGTATCGTTGGCCACAAATGGTTAAACAGCTCATAACCGAACGAACAAAACAGCCTAGTAAATTTGACCAAGAGTTGCAGGAAAAGCTCGGATGGTACGTGAATGATCAGGCAGATGTTTTGAAGAAATGGATCGATGAGGCAAAGCCCTCCGCTCTGAAGAACTTTATGCAAGCCGTTCTGAAGGTAAGCTAACTCCTTTATGTATACAAAAATCCGGTCCCTCTCGATTAACACGAGCATGGACCGGATTTTTAATTACGCATGAATTTATTTACCTTTAGCTTCCATCATGTAATTCTGGAAGTCCGTAATGCTCGGGTTGGACATATAGTGACCACCCTCTACT
>DOJM01000495.1:6338-6532 GCA_003529225.1 Paenibacillus sp. | reverse complement strand
GGCGTACCGAACGCCGCCGCTATGCTGCAGCACAACTACTACGGCTGGTTCCACCGTGTCAGCCGTGGGCGCTATACCCTGACCCCAGCCGGTCAGGCCGCACTAGTGGAATACGCCGCTATAACTGGCGGCGCCTCCAATGACAGCAATTAGCTTGCCTATCCTATACAAAAAATTCTTTCAAGTTCAAATTT
>DOJM01000495.1:0-6306 GCA_003529225.1 Paenibacillus sp. | reverse complement strand
TTTCTCTGCTTTTAATCTTTTACTCTGACTTTTATCTTTTTTTCTGCTTTTGATCTTTCACTCTCACTTTTATCATTTTCTTCGATTTTGATCTTTTACTTCGACTTTCGTCTTTTAATCAGGTCCTAATCATTTACTTGGACTTTAAACTTATTATTCTAATGCATACGTAACAATGTCTAGGTAACGCCAAAAAGCATCCCATCTACGGGATGCTTTTTGTGTTCCAATCTGTTAAAGCCACAGAAACAGATCTAGCATTCGAAGCATCAATCTCAAGGTGATACATTAAATTATAGGGAAATCATCCCTATAATTTCTAAATATAAGCGCTAAAAACTAAAATATAGGGAATTCCCCCCTATAAATGCATAGATCACTCCATAAAAAGAGCTTTTTCCGAAATTTATAGGGAGAGATTCCCTATAGTCTCCATTTCAGAATACAAATCAGCCAGTTATAGGGAGAAATCCCCTATAATGACCTCCCCCGCACTCTACTCCTTGGCTAATGCATCACTCTGGCCGTATTGACTTCCTGAATGTGTCATTCAATGATCTGCCCGTTCATCCGCCTACACATTACCCTGCGCATCTGACCGCACATCCGCCTGCGCATTTGACCGCTCATCAACCTGTTCATTAAATTTATACGTCCGATCCATCAGATTACTTAATCAGCACCCACCTAACTCCGAGCCGTGAACTCCTTAACCGCCTCGCTCATCAGATTCATGCCGAGTAACAGCTCATCCCGACCGGGATGGCTGAAGTTAAGACGAATGTGATTTCCGCTTCCATCTACGCTACATAACGGTCCTGGCAAAAATGCCACTCCCTTGCCTAGCGCACATTTTAGCAGTGCCATAACATCCATTCCCTCCGGTGGAGATATCCATAGAAACATACCTCCTGACGGCTGGTCGTAGGAGCTTCCCTTCCAAGCTGGACGTTTTAGCAGTTCAACCATTAACTTCAGTCGGGTGTTATATTCTCGGTTCAGCTGCGCAATATGCTCACGAAGATCAAAAGCGGTCACATCCAACAAATGATGCAAGAGCCGCTGATTTAAAGCGCTCGATTGCCAGTCTGCCATTTGCTTGGCAGCAGCCATCATCCCGATCACTTCCCGGCTACCTGCAGCCCAGCCCGTCCGCAGCGCGGGCGCAACGGTCTTGCTGAACGAACCGATATATAATACGTGTCCGCCATCACTTATATTTTCCAGCGCATACAAGGATGGATATCTTGTGGCCCAATGCTCACCATACTTCTGGAAGTGTAAATCCCCATAAGAATCATCTTCTACA
Source organism: Paenibacillus sp. (assembly GCA_003529225.1). Taxonomy (GTDB): domain Bacteria; phylum Bacillota; class Bacilli; order Paenibacillales; family Paenibacillaceae; genus Paenibacillus_AQ; species Paenibacillus_AQ pseudetheri. The sequence continues at coordinate 4,997 of DOJM01000495.1, read as the reverse complement.
ATCAGGATGTCATAAGCGATACAAAGATCTAACACCTCACGCCGTCTCTGTAAGCTCCATAGAATGCCACTTGGATTCGTGAAGCTTGGTGTTGCAAACAGCATCTTAGGCTTATGCAGTTCAATTTGCTTCCGCAAATGATCTGGATCAAGGCCGTCCAAGTCACCCTCTACAGGAATAATAATGGCCCCCTGCATCCTAAGCGTTTGCAAGAACCCTGGAGATGTCGGATTTTCTACTAATACGCGATCTCCCGGATCAATATACACCCGCGACAACAAATCGATCGCTTGCTGGCTACCCGTTGTTAGCAGAACTCCACCCTCAGTAACAGTTACCCCTTTTTCTCTGAGCCAATCCCCGGCAAGCCACTCCCGAAGTGGCCCATAACCTGCAGGATCACCATATTGAAGTGCCCCTGCATCTGCAGATATTACCGTAGAAGCTGCTTCAGCAAGCAGCGATAACGGGAACAGTTCTTCCGCTGGTAATNNCGACAGCAGTGTGTGCGCGCGAGCAGAAAATTGGTAAAGCATGCGAAATCCCCCTTCCCTAGTACCAAGTAGAAATGGCTTAGTTTTCCTCTTCCGAGGACGATTATCCATTTAACGTGATATGCTTTCTTCTATTTCAAGAATATTCCGCCTTTACCGTCATTATGTCGTATAGCTTGGGTTATGCGTAGATTTGCCTGTTTTGTCTTGAAAAGAGAGCAAATTTCTCAATGGCCTGCGCTCGCGTCGAAACATCAAGCTTCACATAAATTTTGCGCAAGTAATTGTCAATCGAACGACGGCTTACTGCAATTTCAAGCGCTATTTTATCATAAGTAATCCCCTGAACGATTCGCTCCATAATAAACATCTCTGTCTGCGTCAATTGAAGAACATCATCCAGTCCTTTAGACGTCGAAATCGGCCAGGATCCTTTCTCTATCCATTCTAGCGGCATTGAAAGAAAACCCACCCGCAAACCCAGGATCAGCTGTAAAAGCTGATGAGGAGAAGCTCCTTTGGAGAAGATCCCGCTGGCTCCCAGCTCTATGAGGGGCTGAAGCAGATCTCTGCCGTCTTCATCCGTCATTACGACAAAATGTGAGTTTGGTGAGCTTTTTTTCATATTTAACAGCACACTCTCAATATTACCTTCAGGCATATGATAATCTGCCAGCACTAGCTCGGGATTCTTTTCCCTTACGATGGAAGCGCCTTCGTCCCAAGTTGAATACATTCCTAGAACTTTAAGCTCTCCTCCCTCTTCCAAAATCAATTTTGTCCCCAGCATACTTGTAGGATGACACCCCACAATAACCACCTGCCAAACCTTCATCATTAATGCCCAGACCCCCTGCTTTATATAATCATCCAGAAAGGAAAGCGCCGCAGCGTTTCCGGTTTAAACGCAAGCAAGGAAGTATGATGACTTGTTCGTTTATTCTCTCGCTGGTTACCTTGAGTACGTCTATCAGAAATTCCAATCTATAGAAATTGTATCGCAGTAGATTAATAGGATGCAATTACTTTTTCTAGTTTTCACACTCTCTTACATTTTTGCGAAACTAGTCAAAGTCTGATAGAATGGGGACTTGAAAAAAAGACCAACCCGAGGTGATCAAATGCAACCGCTAGCGGAAACGTCCCCGGTACACTCGCGCCGTGCTGCTGTGAGAAGCGGCCCTTCCGTAAAATGGTTTTTACTGTTCTGGATCGTGATGATTGGAATTGGTGTATATGCTGTATACAGCTACACAAACCATTTGAAGCAGCAAGTGCTGAGCGAACTTAGCAATCAGAGCCAGCAGCAGCTTACCGTTCTGAAGACCGACTATGAGTCGAAAATTGCCGTTCTCACTGAAGAAGTGAAGGAATTGCAGAATACTGTGCAAAGTTTTAACGAACTATTAACCTTCACTAAAGATAATGCAAGTGCCAAGACAGACAATAGTAACAAGCTATATACGCAATTGAGCGAAGTTAGCAAACAGTTAGAAGCTTTGAAGAAAGAAATGGATCTGATCAAATGATGACGCCAGTCAAAAGAGTGAACCGTTTCTTTCTGCTTCTGACCGCACCTTTTTTAGGTTTACTGATATGTATGTGGTGGTATCGGCCACCGCTCGAGCTGGATCTTGATGTAGGACAATTCGCACCTAGCTCAGGGCCTCTGAATGAAACAGCTGTCCTAAAAAAGGATTTAACCCTAGCTGAAGGCACTGCATCCTACACCATAGATGTAGTAAGCGCTAGCGCTAAGCTATATAAGGGAACCACTACTGCTATGAATAAGTTGGTTGAGACAGCGAAGACTCAAGCGAGCCGTCCTGAGCTGATCTATAACCGCCGGATATCCGCCAAGCTTGGAATACCTTCTGAGGTCCTTAGTAGCGACCGGATTAGAATTGAGCTGTATAAGCTGAATCCAGGTAACTATAAGGCCTATGCTTTGAAGATCAAATTGAAGGATCCAACTGCGATGCAGATGAGTCTTGCTAAGGAAGCTACTGGTGGCGCAGAAACCACTATGCACGCTGTACAAAGTCATGGTGCTATTGCAGGTATTAATGCTGGAGGTTTTGCGGATAAAGCCGGAAAACGCTATCCCTTAAGCACTACTATGATTGATGGAAAGTATATCAATGGTTTCGAGCCGACATTCAAGGATCTCAGCTTCGTAGGTCTGAACAAGTCCGGACAGTTAATCGGCGGGAAATTTTACAGTCGCGCACAGTTAGATCAACTCGAACCCGCATTTGGTGCAACCTTTGTGCCTGTTCTACTTAAGAACAACATCAAAGTACCGATCCCGGAAAAGTGGAAAACATCCCCCAATCGGGCGCCACGTACAGTAATCGGTAATTATAAGGATGATCAGCTTCTCATCTTTGTAGCGGATGGCTATAATGAGCTTGGCAGCTCTGGTGCTCGGCTAGAGGAAATTCAGAACAAGCTATATAACATGGGCGTCATGGATGCTTATAATCTGGATGGTGGAGGGTCGTCATCGCTCATCTTCAACGGAAGAGTAGTCAACAAACCATCAGACGGAAATCTTAGAGCTGTACCGACAAATTTCCTGTTTTTTGAATGATTATAGTAAAATGTCTATGCAACATATCACATTTGCGTTTATTTTTATTGATTTGCAGGGTATAATCTAGATAACGAATACATTTGCTATGGAGGTGCCAGTATGTCGTTCTCATTAACCTTTTGGATCGTAACTATCGTATTTGTGTTATTTATGGTCGGCATCCTTACCTCATCTTACAACGACGACAAAACAAAAGGTCTATAAGCAAGAAATGTCTCAGTAGCCACTTGGCTCTGAGGCATTTTTTATAAGCCTGAAACAAAAAAACTGTCACACAAGTAGAAGAAGTCTACGAATGGGACAGTTTCTTTATTTAGAAAACTATAGACTGTCAGAATTCTAAATGTGTAAATATGTACTTCCTAGGCGTGTCTTGGCAATTGCGTCATTTCGGAGAGNNATTCACTCACACCTTCCATTGATCCGCAGAAAACACATTTTGGACGGTAACGCTCCAAGATGATATGATCACCCTGTACCAAAATTTCAACCGGGTCGCCTTCATTCATCTGATACCTTTTACGCAGGGACTTAGGCAGAACAATTCTACCCAGCTGATCCACTTTGCGAACTACACCAGCAGGTTTCATATCTAACGTACACCTCTCCTGTTCAACTAATAATTTGTAGCTACTATTTATTTCGGCTCATTCATTATATTTCGTTATTAAAATGTCGAATCCTGCTGAAAAAAACAAAAAAATTGTCTTTTTTCTAAACAAGATTAGGAAAATCTAACTGTCGAATGGCTTCATATACAATAATAGCCGCAGAATTGGATAAATTCAGTGATCTTACAGCATCACTCATTGGCATGCGCATTTTTGTTTCTTTACCCGCTTCCAGAATATCAGCAGAAAGCCCCTTCGTTTCTTTACCAAAGACAAAGAAATCTCCATCTTGAAAATCAAAATCGCTATATCTCTTCTCTGCTTTCGTCGTTGCGTAAAAGAAACGTCCCTCACTGTACTTCTCAAGTACCTCAGCAAAAGAGTCGTGGTATTCAATGTTAACAGCGTGCCAGTAATCCAATCCTGCTCTTTTCAATGTAGCATCATCTGTACGGAATCCGAGCGGGCGAACCAGGTGAAGATGAGTGCCTGTTGCTGCGCAGGTACGCGCAATATTTCCAGTATTGGCCGGTATTTCCGGCTCAACTAAAACGATATGGAGTGCCATTATAGGGTTCCTTCCTCTCTAAAGGCTTAATAGCCAGATGTTTTACTCTAGTGCATAACTATAGCTTCTCCAAACAAACTGAAAACCTTCCACCCATAGGCGGAAGGTTTACGATAGAGTTCATTAACCTTGAGTTTGCCGGAAATGGTTCATGAAATCAGAAAGTGCTTTAACACTTTCGTAAGGAACTGCATTGTAAATGGAAGCGCGCAAGCCACCCACACTACGATGTCCTTTTAAGCCGACAAAACCTTCCAGTTCAGCAGCTTTAACAAACCGTTTTTCGAGTTCTTCCGATTGCATCCGGAAGGTAACGTTCATAATAGAGCGACTGCTCTTCTCAGCAACGCCACTGTAGAAGCCGTCACTTCCATCGATGTGATCGTATAACAGACCCGCTTTTTCAAGGTTCTTGGATTGGATGCCGGCTAAACCACCCTGCTCCTCAATCCATTTTAATACTTCATTAACCATGTAAACCGAGAAAGATGGAGGTGTGTTGTAAAGAGAGTTGTTTTTATAATGAGTGCTGTAACGCATAATTGTAGGAATGTTAGAAGGTGATTCTGCAAGCAATTCTTCTTTAGCAATAACTACAGTCACGCCGGAAGGACCTAGGTTCTTCTGAGCTCCAGCATAGATCATTCCGAATTGATTTACATCGATTGGACGACATAGAATATCACTGGACATATCTGCGATGAGCGGAATCGAGCCAGCATCCGGAT
>DOJM01000493.1:1992-2508 GCA_003529225.1 Paenibacillus sp. | reverse complement strand
CGGTGCCAATCCGTCTTGGACAAGAATTTAAAGCATACTCTCGCGGACTTGAACGTGATATGAAACGAATTCAACAATCGCGTCAACATTTATATGAAGTAAATATGGGGGCAACTGCAGTTGGTACAGGCTTAAATGCAGACCCAGAATATATTGAAGCAGTTGTAAAACATTTAGCTGCAATTAGTGAACTACCACTAGTTGGTGCAGAAGACTTAGTAGATGCAACGCAAAATACGGATGCATACACAGAAGTTTCAGCTGCCCTAAAAGTCTGCATGATGAACATGTCCAAGATTGCTAATGATCTTCGGCTCATGGCCTCCGGCCCGCGGACAGGGTTTAATGAAATATCATTACCTGCCCGCCAGCCTGGTTCCTCCATTATGCCAGGTAAAGTCAATCCGGTTATGGCGGAGGTCATCAATCAGGTGGCTTTTCAAGTGATAGGAAATGACCATACAATCTGTCTGGCTTCCCAAGCGGGTCAATTGGAACTGAATGTTATGGAGCCTG
>DOJM01000493.1:0-1945 GCA_003529225.1 Paenibacillus sp. | reverse complement strand
GTCTTCACAGATTTCTGTCTGGCTGGTATTGAAGCCAATAAAGAGAAGCTAGAGCGGGATGTGGAGCGGAGTGTCGGAATCATTACTGCGGTTAACCCACATTTGGGCTATGAAGTGGTTTCACGTATTGCTCGTGAGGCGATTTTGACAGGAGAATCTGTTCGTGAATTGTGCCTTAAGTATAATGTGTTATCCGAGGAAGAGCTCAATCTGATTCTGGACCCATACGAAATGACGCATCCAGGAATCGCAGGCTCAGCTTTATTGCAGAAGCAATAGGGGATTACCTAACCGTTAATCGCTGACTTTGTCATCCATGTCCTACGATATTTAAAAAGAACCTACTTCAACGTTTGTTAGAAGTAGGTTCTTTTTGTGTTTCAGGCTTACAGGAAGAAGAATGAGCGTAATAGACCACGTTTTCTCGGTGGAGAGGGCAACCTTGCAGTAGTAACGGGATGGGAAGCTTCATTAGATGTGAAGCCGTTGCCTTTTGAACCTTGCATTGGTTCTAGGGTTGCCGCTAATTGTTTGATCATTATCCGCAGATCCTCAAGCTCCTCACGCTGCTGAAGCAACTGTATCATGACTACTTCGTCGGCTTTTTGATCGAGTGTACGTTCAATATAATGAATCCGGGATAATATATCTTGCNNTTTTCATTCGAGTCAGTTAATTGAATACTCTCTAGTGGTTCTCCGTGATTAATGCGGTCTTTAATATGACTAAGCAAGCTGATTTGCTGCTCTGAGAATGTATAGTGGCCAAACCGGTCTTTTGGAAAAAAATCAGGGAACATAGCAGCCCAACGTTTGATCGTAGTCTGGCTTACTGACAGCAGCTCTGCGGCATCCTTTGTTTTCAGAATTTCCATTTTGATTCCTCCAGTTCAGGTAGTCATGTTATGAGTAATTCGTTGTTCAATTGCTGCTCCCTGCAAGGTTGACAAAGGAAGTGCGGATTCGATAAACAAAGTGTAATTACGAGCAATCTCACCATTCTTGTATTTCACTATCTTGCTTTTACATTCTAGAATGAGTACAGATGACCCTGAAGCGGGGTATACTTGGTTTAGAGGTGAATCGTATGGATAAGGGTGGAGAAGTGGAAAAGATGACTGAGGAGCAATGGCAGGCTATTTTGCAAAATGATGCAGCTTATAACGATAAATTCTTTTATGCTGTGAAGACTACGGGAATCTTTTGCCGACCTTCCTGCAAGTCCAAAGCACCTAATCGAGAGAATGCACGTATCTTTCAAAATGCAGAACAAGCATTAGAATCTGGATTTCGTCCCTGTAAAAGATGTAAACCGACGGGTGAGCGGCTGCCGGATAAGGAATGGGTGGCTGTAATGACTGAATATATCGACAAACATTATCAGGAACCTCTTACACTTGAAACGCTGGCAGAAGTCTGTCATGGAAGCCCTTATCATCTGCATCGAACCTTCAAGAAAGTAACCGGAATCACTCCAGTGGATTATATACAGCAGAANNGAGAATCGATCAGGCATCTGAATATTTGGTTACCACGGATCGGGCTGTAGCTGATATTGGTACTCATGTGGGTCTGCCAAATACATCGTATTTTATTACCTTATTTAAGAAAAAGACGGGGCACACCCCAACGCAGTATCGGCAGCTTAACAAAGTAGAATTAACGAATCATTCTGAATTATTCTTGGAGGTACAGAAAAATGGAGAGTAGACCAAATGCAATCATATACTGGACATTGCTAGCTTATAAGGAATGGAGTTTCTATATCGCAGCATCGGAGAAAGGATTAAGTTATGTGGGGTCGCAGCAGAAGCCCTTCGAAGAAATGAGAGACTGGATCAGCCGTAGATTTCCTGAAAGTGAACTGGTGCAGGACGATGAGAAAATGGCGCCATATGTGCAGGAACTGATCGAATATTTGCAAGGGAAACGGCAGGTTTTCAGCA
>DOJM01000031.1:2213-10896 GCA_003529225.1 Paenibacillus sp. | reverse complement strand
CTGCCGCCGCGGGCACAGCCACCGCGGCGAACCCCTCGATGCTGCCGTCCCGAACGGCTACGAGTGTGCGCTGGGCTAAGCCCATCACACCCGCGTAAGCCTCAGTCCCCAGCAGCAGCGCCAGCTCACCCGGACTATATACATGTCCGGTTTCGCGTTCATTGCGCAGCCGGTAGACGGCGAAGAAGTCGCCCGGCTGCATTGGCCGCAGCGTCCATTCTTTCCCTGCTGCGGCTGCAAGTGCCTGAGCCGAGCTAGCTTTCAGCTCGGCCAATTGCGTACCGCCGAACGGTACGCACCCTGCTCGGGTGTATAAAGAACGATCACCCGAGACAAAAATCAGCGCTGCCTCGGCCTCGGCAGCGTGACTCTGGCATAGCTGTAGAAGTTGGCCCGCCAGCCCTTGGCCACGATAAGCGGGATCGGTGCAGACAGCACCTATGGAGAATACATTTAGGAAAGCATCTCCAGTCTTGATCGTGGAGGGTACGAGTCCCATGAAAGCAGCAACCGTTCCGTCATCGGCAATAGCCGCGTAGGAATGACTGAGTCCAGGGCGGAAAATAAGTGGAAACAGTTCTTTCATTGAAGTGGCACCCGGTTCACGAAAGACGGAATCTGCGAGCAGAGCCGCTTGGTCTAGCTCTGTAGGTTTAATTAATCTCAATTGCATAACATTCAGCCTCCTAGTATGTACACTCGATGGGGGGAGAGCATTTACATAAAGTATAAGGCCCGGGGAATGAAATCTCCAATCTTGTTTATATTATTCAATGTCTCAAAAGGATATCGAAAAGGGTAATAACGTACATAAATAAAAAGGGAAGTGAATAATCGGTGTCCCAACTTGCAGATAATATTATATTATTACTGGCAGCGCTCCTGCTTGTAGGCGTATTTTCCACCAAGTTCTCTACTAAATTTGGAATGCCAGCTTTAGTGCTGTTCCTTGCTGCGGGGATGGTGCTGAGCCAATTTGTTTTTTTTAACAATGCTTCCTTAACGCAGATGGCCGGGATCTTCGCATTAGTTGTCATATTATTCGAAGGTGGCATGCAGACGAGTATTAAGGATATTAAACCTGTTATTCGGCCAGCATTATCCTTATCAACGGTAGGCGTAATAATGACGACAGCCATTGTAGGGGTATTCGCTAAGCTGATCCTTAATGTGTCATTGCCAGAAAGCTTTCTGTTTGGAGAGATCGTTGGATCGACAGATGCGGCTGCAGTCTTCTCGGTACTTGGCGGTAAGAACATTGATAAACGTCTGACCTCGACGTTAGAAGCAGAATCAGGAAGCAATGATCCAATGGCGGTTTTCTTGACAGTCTCGCTAATTGAATGGATACAGCATCCGGATATGGCGATATGGGGGCTTCTGTTGTCCTTTATATGGGAGATGGGCGTTGGCTTAGTACTGGGTGTTGTGCTGGGGAAGATCGCAGTTTTCTGTATCAATCGAATTAACCTGGATTCCACAGGTCTTTATCCAGTAATGGCGATTGGCTTTGCTGTTCTGACCTATGGTTTATCTGCATGGGTACATAGCAGCGGGCTGCTGGCTGTTTATGTTATGGGCCTTACGCTTGGGAATTCTGAGCTAATGTATCACCGTACCATTATGAATTTTAGTCATGGCTTTGCTTGGATGATGCAAATATTTATGTTCATACTGCTTGGTTTGTTAGTATTCCCACAGGAGCTGGCGGAAGTGGCATGGCAAGGTATCTTGTTATCCGTCATTCTGATGGTTGTAGCTAGACCAATCGGTGTATTTATAAGCCTGCACTTTTCCAAATTTACGATCCGCGAAAAGACTTTGATTTCTTGGGCCGGACTTCGCGGAGCCGTTCCGATTGTGTTAGCGACTTATCCGCTGCTGGCTGATCTGCCTCACGGACGACTATTCTTTAATGTTGTATTCTTTGTCGTGCTGACATCGGCAGTAATTCAGGGAACTAGTATTTCCCCGTTAGCATCCCGATTGAAACTTGTGGGGCAAGAAGATTCAGATCAGCCTTCATTAATGGAGCTGGTCGCTCTTNNCATGCCGATTGCTGGACAGAAGATTTCGGAAATAGGTCTGCCGGACGATATCTTATTTACGGCAATTATCCGCAATAAAAATATTGTCACCCCGCATGGCAATACCGTTATTGAGCCTGGGGATACTGTGTATGTTCTAAGTCCAAAGAGCAAGCGTGATGAGATGAGAGCTTTCTTCCGCAGCAGGAAAGGAAAGACTGCGGAGGAGGATGTTTCTTTAATCTAGAGAAGAACCCTTTTTCCAAAGTGTGACACACATAATAGGCTTTATAACATAAGGTGTGCTAGAATCTGCACAACATATAATCTCCAGAATAGTTGCAAAACACGAAAGAGTGTGTTAAATTGTATATAGATTTAGAACGAGTCTAAATACAATTTTAATAAATGAACCATAGGAGGTTTTATTAATGACAACACAATTAAAGAGCCATACTGAACTGCAAGCTGCATTGAACCGCCAAACTGCGAACTGGTTCCTGCTCGGAGTAAAGCTTCATCATTATCACTGGTATGTTAGCGGATCTCAATTCTTCACACTGCATGAGAAGTTTGAAGAGCTATACAATGAAGCTGCGGGTTATGCAGATGATTTGGCTGAGCGTTTGCTTTCTATTGGTGGACAACCAGCCTCCACAATGAAGCAATATCTTGAATTGTCTGACCTTCAAGAAGCTCGCGGCGGCGAAGATGCTAAGGGTATGGTATTAGAGCTAGTTAGAGACTTTAAGACTGTTGCTAAAGAACTGCAAGATGCAATTGCTGCTGCAGAAGAACTAAGTGATCAACCCACTGCGGATCTGCTGATTGGCATCAGAAGCAGCATTGAAAAACATGCTTGGATGCTGAATGCCTTTATCGGCTAAGACAAGATCCTTATAAGGATAGAATACACAAAGAGCGCCCGCGTATCGTTAACGCATGGCGCTCTTTCTTTTGAAATCTTCTATTTAATAAATACTCCACCAAATGGCACGGCTTCGCGCAGAAATCGTTTAATAATTCCATCATCGTTATTATCTCTTTCAAATCGGCGATTCTGGCGTCCGGCCTGAAACAACACAGGGCCGTGGCCCGTCATCTTCCAGTGATAACTCATATGCTGGCTAGCTAAATGGTTACCGTAAACAGTAAGCTCCAGCTTCGCATTCTCAGGATAGGCAATAATACTGCCTGCATCCACATAGAGCGGATTGTAAGGATGAAGCTCAGCTTCACAGACCGTCCCTTCGGTCAGTATGCCAATGATGCCATTACCCGTAAATTTAACCTTCACAATATCTCGTGTAACGAGCACATTCTTCATACTCAGCACCCGTGTATCCATCGTAACTCCCTTGCTGTAGAAGAAGAGATGTTTAAAGTCGTACAATAAATCGCTCTTTCCATCAAGCTGCAGAATCTTTATCCGATAACCGGGTGGAAGAGCGGCGACAAAATGGCAAGGACCAGACATATCCGAACGAATCAATTTTCGCTTGCGATAGATGCCCTTCACATCCATAAATCTGTCTGCCCGTCCAGTGGCAGGCCCTTGATAAGCGATAATCTGCTGTGGATGCAGCACATGAACCTCTTCCTTCTCCCCAAGGGTGAAGGCTACGGCTTGTCCGCTCCCGCTGTCGCTTTCATCTTGGACATCGATGTTCATATTTCATCTCCCTCATGCTGTAGACGTGATCTTTACTGAATGTTCAAGATTAGCGCAGGCGGTCTCCTTTTCTAGAACGGTGAAGCATGATGAAACGAACAATACGGATGAGTATAAAATACCCCAGAATTAGACCAATCCCCGTAAAAATAGTCACTTTGATTTTATGATAATATTCTTCGCGTGCCGTCCGGTCATTTTGCAACTCATCAACCATCTGCGTTAGCTGGCGATTCTGCTCTTGCAGGGCTTCGTTCTGTGTCCGGTAGGCTTCCATTTCCTGCATGGTATTCGTAAGCTTATCTTTCGCCTGTTGTAGCTCTTCGGCTGTCTGCTGAAATCCTTCTTTCAATTCATTGACTTCATTCGGAAGCTCAGAGCCCCTTTTGAACACATTATAGATATCACTGAATATATTGGCTTTTGCTACTGGGGCCGGAAGAGATATGGAAAGGGTCAGCAGAAGCAGGAGCGAACATAACAGTTGTAGATATTTACGGAATATACGTTGTTTCATCTATATAATCACCACCCAAATTTAGGCTTGTATTTCTTTTATTTTAACACAGCTTGACAGCTTCTGACAGCGTACGCTAAACGTGAATAGGGCTTCTTGGGTCAGTAATATTGCCTGTTTGAAGTGAGGTTACACTTCCTTGTAAAGAACGATCAGGCAGTGCTCTTCATGATTGAGAAGAGGGATTATTTATCGTATACTTTGGACGGGAAGGGGCTGCTACCGAATGAATAAATGGCTTAAGACAATGTTATTTTTGGTCGGATCTGCTTTTTTGACAAGGTTGATTCCATTCTCATCTTTGTTTCGGAATTTGGACACGATGATTCATGAATTTGGTCATGCGTTGGTGACTTTACTGCTGTCTGGAAGTGTGCTGCGGATTGAACTATACGCGAATCATAGTGGAGTCACCTATTCGGCCATTCAAGATGGAGGCAGGGCGATACTGGTGTCGCTATCTGGGTATATGCTGGCTTCCTTATTCGCACTGTTGCTCTTCTATCTCTACAGTAAAGGACGGCATGATTGGGGGCTTATCTTAGCTACTACAGTAGCTTTGATTATGCTGGTAATGTATGTGCGGGGAAGCTTCGGAATGATGTGGTTAGGTGGGTTTATTGCGCTGAATGTTTTAATGCTGGTGGTGTGGAAAAAGGCCAGTAAATATTATTATTTGTTATTAGCTTTTTTGACCTTGGAAGAGTCTGTAATGGGAAGTTTATTTCTCGTATATGCGGCTGTTGTATCCCCATCCCGTGCGGGAGATGCCAGTAACCTGGCAAGGATGACATCGGTGCCGGCCATATTTTGGGCAGTCCTATTTTTTATATTTTCTCTGCTTTGCGCCAAATGGGCGTTGGGACTATTTTTTAAGCGGGAGCGAGTGCAGCCTAAACTTCAGAGTCGTTAAAGTTAAAAACATATAATTTTCGTCATAAACAGACAAAAGGGGCTGTTTTTGCGAGAGCCAGTCTACTTCGTATGTAGAATGGCTCTTTTTTTGTCGATAATATAGAACCGAACATACATTCCATGACATGGAGTTGTCCGCCATTATTGGTACATTAATAGAAGACCCAAAAAAAGAAAGAGGTGGAAAATATGATGGAAAGTATTACTCCTATATTTACGTGGGGCCAAGATCGTATTTTTGCAGGTGGAAATCGCGATGTTGTTTTACTTGTCGAATGGAAAGGGAATTTGCCTTCAGAAAATAGCCGACCAGGCAGCCACAAAGTGGTTGCACGTGATATTGAACTGCGAGTTTGGCTTGANNGCTTGAGCCACATGTAACTTTTAAGCGCTGTTATGGATGTGAAATGGAGGCTGGAGAAGGAAATTCACTCTTGCTTAAACTTGGCAAAATAAAAACAGGACAACGCAAATTCATAGGACTTGAGTTCACTGCTTCTAGTTCTGTAGCAGGTAAGTATGAAGCATTATCCCTGCAGTGGAAGTATAAAAAACCAACCGTAGAGCGTGTTCGTGAACTTCCCGTGAAGGTACTTGAGCTGGAGTACGCGCATCATACGCGCATTTTGAGCGATACTTGCTGCTTTTATGTTGAGAAGCATCTGGAATTGTTGAAGACGGCTGATAAGGTTAAAGAAGCAGAGGCACTACGAAGTAAAGGCCAGCATAGTGAAGCTCACGAAATGCTCAATCGACATGCAGATAAGATGTTGCTACTCGCAGTACGCTCTGGAGATCCTTTGCTGCTTAAAGAGGCTGAAATGTTGTATAAACAGATCGGATTGGAACATCAGCAACGAAGTAAAGCCGCTGGTGGAATTTAATATAGGACTCACTGCACTAGGATGCATATAAGCGAAAAAAGACCTATACATAAATTAGATTTTTCAGCGGATTCGGCGGAAAATTATAAGAAGAATTGTAATATAAAATGTGGTAACATAGTAAAAAAGTTCTATCACAATTTTACTTTTTTTCATAAAATAATGGGTCTATTTAACCATGAATCAAGGGGAACTGAATATGACAGACCGATTAATCCGACTGATGCGCATTATTACACTTGTTCAAGCTAAGCCGGGGATATTAGCCCGCGAATTGGCGGAACGCTGCGGCAACAGCGAGAGAACGATATACCGGGATATGGACGCGCTTAGCGCCATGCATATTCCCATAACCCATTTGGGGCATGGAAAAGGTTATGCTTTTATTGGGAATTTTGCACTCTATCCCTTGGATTGGTCGGAAGAAGAAGCAACCGCATTTTCGCAATTGCGCTATATTATGGAAGATATAAAACCAGCATTACCCATAGATTTTGAAAGCGCGTATGAAAAAGTAGTCGCAGCAGAATATAAACGTAAGGCGGAGAAAGAAGAAACGATAGAACGTGCAAGAAGAGAAGTGGGGGTGGGATGGGCGGAAAGAAACAGTTCGCAGATGGAGCAACACTCTTTTCTTACTCCGATCCTGGAGGCTTTATTAAAGCAAAAGAGCATTCAAGCGAATTATAGTGAAAATGCATTAGAAGAGAAAGGGATCACCATTGATCCTTATTGTCTTGTCCCGCTGGAAAGTCGTTTTCATCTCATTGGATTTTGTCATCGCCAGGGTGTTATACGTACATATCATATCAACGACTTTTCTAATGTGAAGCCACTAAATCGTTTTTTTTCGAAGGAAGCATTTGATGTACAAGCCTTTATGAAGCAGAAATGGTCACTCGATCGGGATAGTTTACAGGTGGAATTCAAAGTGAGATTCTCGGAACGGATAATGGAAGGAATTAAGAAGGACGAATTGCCTTTTAAGCCAAACAAAGTAGATCGTCAATCTAGATGTTTTTATTTTAAGGTTGCAGTCGAACAAGATATAGGATTTGTCCGCTGGATTAAGAGATTTGAAGAGGAAGCGGAAATCATTGAACCGTACTATTATCGTGAAGTAATCAGGCAGCAGTTGGAAAAATGGAGTTCGCACTATAAATAGTGATACGCTCATTTGACCTTCGTTCAATTCGAAAGATGGGGTGCTTGAGCAACCATTTAAATGGTTGCCGGAGGCATCCTTTTTTTGCGGGTAAGTCGAAGATATACTCATTTATAACTATCTAATTATAACAATATATAACTAAACATATCCAAACAAAACTCAATCTATAGAAAATCGAAAAAACGTATGCTAGAATAGCATCTACATATATACATATATACTTATGAAAATGGGAGGAATGGAAATGTTTAAGAAATGGTCAATCAGGATCTTTGGCGTATTGGCAATTTTTTTGGTTGTTTTATCTGCGGGCACAGTGGTGGAGGTAGAGGCAGCCGCCAAGAAGACAGAGATTATAGTATCCGCTGCAGCCAGCTTGCAGGATAGCTTAGATAAAATGGCGCTTCTCTATGAGAAGAAGCATCCCGATATTGATTTGGTCTTTAATTATGCTGCATCTGGCACATTACAGAAGCAGATTGAGCAAGGTGCTCCGGCTGATCTATTCTTCTCTGCAGGGGATAAACAGATGAATGCGCTAGTAAATGCTGGACTGGTCTCTGACCATAAGGTTCTGCTTAAGAATCAGTTGGTTCTAGTCGTACCTTCGAATTCAAAAGCTTCATTAAATACGATCACTCAACTTACGGACAAATCCTTTAAGAAGGTAGCGGTAGGGCAGCCTGAATCTGTGCACGCAGGCCAATATGCTCAGCAATCGTTAACTGCGAAGAAGGTATGGGATACGCTGCAAAACAAACTTGTATTTGCAAAGGATGTACGTCAGGTTCTGTCTTACGTCGAAACGGGGAATGTCGATGCAGGCTTTGTATATAAGACAGATGCGTTGACTTCAAAAAAGACAAAGATCGCCCTTACCGTAGGCCCGCATGTTCACAAAGCCATTAATTATCCGGCGGGTATCGTGAAGGATTCGAAGAATCAGAAGGAAGCTAAGGAACTGTACAGTTATCTTCAAAGTAAGGAAGCTAGTGATATTTTTGCAAGCTATGGCTTCTTGCTTTCTTAATAAGAAATCATAAGTAGAAGCGGGGTGGATAAGGATGGAAATAAACTGGACTGATTTCTTCGCCCCGGTATGGCTTTCCGTAAAAATATCAGTACTTACCAGCATCATTGTGTTTATTCTGGCAACGGCTGCAGCCAAGGCTATGGCGGGTCGCAAATTCCCTGGTTATAGCTTGGTCGAGACGGTAATGCTGCTTCCACTTGTGTTGCCGCCGACAGTTGTCGGATTTGTGTTGTTGGTCGTCTTAGGTCGTCGTAGCTGGATTGGCAGATGGTATGAACAGATGACGGAGCATACGATCCTTTTCACATGGGGGGCTGCGGTTATCGCAGCGGTTGTCGTAGCTTTTCCTCTCGTTTATCGCACAGCGAAGGCGGGTTTTGAAGGCGTGGAACCGGATCTTGAGGATGCGGCCCGTGCGCAGGGAGCGAGTGAGCTGCAAGTACTTCGTTATGTCACATTGCCCCTTG
>DOJM01000031.1:1880-2102 GCA_003529225.1 Paenibacillus sp. | reverse complement strand
GCCGCACGCAGACAGTGCCTACAGCGATCTATGTTGCGGTGGATGGCGGGAACATGACTCTTGCTTGGATGTGGGTGTGCTCCATTATTGTTATGTCTGCTGTGATGTTGATGTTTGTGAACCGACGAACTTAAATATGCTCGAGAGAGATCGCTCCGCTGACTTCAGTGGGAATGCCGACGACTGGGAAGCTTGAAAAATTCAAATAAACCTACCCCATTA
>DOJM01000031.1:1484-1769 GCA_003529225.1 Paenibacillus sp. | reverse complement strand
TATCAATCACGGTGGCGATCCATTGCTCGTGCTCCGGTTTCTTAAGCATCACTAGATCGTAAGACTCCTGAATCAAGGGAATGAAATCAATGCCATCGACAATCTTAGCAGCTTTCTCGGTGCCGATGGCCACATCAGCTTCCCCTCGTGCCACTTTACCGGCGACCGCTAAATGACTATTCTCCTCCTGCTCATATCCAGATAGGCTTGCAGCAGGAATGCCGTTCAATCGGAGTTGTTCATCCAATAACACACGTGCACCAGCGCCTCGTTCTCTATTGATCA
>DOJM01000031.1:1001-1455 GCA_003529225.1 Paenibacillus sp. | reverse complement strand
CATTCTGTTGTAGATGAGACCATTTATGGAGACCTTTAGGATTTCCCTTTTGAACATACAATCCTGCACTTCGAGTCAACAGACGGACTACAACATAAGAGAAGCCCACAAGGATTTTACGAATGTAGGGCAGGTTATATTCGCCAGTATCCCCGTCGAGCAGATGCGTACTGACGATGTCAGATTCGCCCTGATACATGGCAATCAGGCTATCTAAACTGCCAGC
This sequence comes from Paenibacillus sp., assembly GCA_003529225.1. Classification (GTDB taxonomy): domain Bacteria; phylum Bacillota; class Bacilli; order Paenibacillales; family Paenibacillaceae; genus Paenibacillus_AQ; species Paenibacillus_AQ pseudetheri. The sequence continues at coordinate 1,229 of DOJM01000031.1, read as the reverse complement.
GTAAGAACGAAGAGGGCCATCAGTGGGCAGGGAACGCTCCAAATAGGTGGCTAGAATATCGAGTGACATATCCTGACCCGTAATCACGAGGCTGTGGCCTGTAGCTTTACTATTAAATTGGCCAGAATGTGTAGTTACTTGAGTTAGATTTGTTCCAGCAAAAGTCAGCGGCGATGTCGATGGGGTCATGCCGCTTCGAGCATTCTGTTTGTAGGCTTCTAAATCGGA
>DOJM01000031.1:485-973 GCA_003529225.1 Paenibacillus sp. | reverse complement strand
TCCTACACGGTAGGAGGGAAGCTCCCCTTTTTTAATCAGATCATATACTTTTAATTTTGAGATCTTCAGTAAACGGGCAATTTCCTCAGTCGTATAGGATGTATTATCAGACATGACAAAAGCCTCCAGAACTTCATAATAGGACAAGACTACCCTATTTTGAAGTCCTGTGCAATTAGGCTATTGTGGTTTACCCGCCTGCTGTGTATTGGATAATTTGATTAATTCTGAAACGGTAACAAATCGATAACCTTGCTTTTCTAATTCCGGCAAAATAATTTTGAGCGCTTCCCTGGTTTGGGATTGTCCATGCACATGATCATGAAACAGGACGATGTCACCATTATGTGCATTTCGAATAACCTTGTTCGCGATCTTCTGAACGCCAGGGCGATTCCAGTCGCGTGTATCCTGATGCCAGGACCATAGAATAGGCTTTAGTCCCATATTATTTGAAATATCAACTAGTGTCTCGTCATACATGCCAC
>DOJM01000031.1:0-474 GCA_003529225.1 Paenibacillus sp. | reverse complement strand
GAGGTCTGAACAAAGCACTATGCTTTCCAGAGACCTTTATGATTTCCTCTTCGGTTAAATTCAGCTCCCTCTCAAACTGGGCTTTGTTAATAGGTTTTCTAAAATAGACGTGATTGTAGGTATGGTTAGCTAATTCATGTCCATCGGAAATGACTCGTTTCGCGACATCTGGATAAGCTGCAATTCTTTTCCCTATGGCAAAGAAGGTGCATTTCGCATGATATTGACTCAATACCTTTAATATTTGATCGGTTTCAGAAGGGTCAGGTCCGTCATCAAACGTTAATGCAATCACTTTTTGGTTAGTATGTACTTCCCAAATCATGTCTCCTCTTTTTTCGTAGTAGTCGCGGTTCTTGCTTGGGCTACCAAGAGCGGAGTTTGTGAAGCATAACAAGAGAGAGAGGGTAGTCATCATAATTTTGCTGCTAGTTTTCATGAATTCACCTGTTTTTTTTATTTTAGAATGCTCCT
>DOJM01000036.1 GCA_003529225.1 Paenibacillus sp. | reverse complement strand
AACTCATATTCAATTGCTTCCTGTAATGGCTTGGTATTATGGGGACGAAACGAAGATGGGGACTAGAGAAACAGATTATTCCGCAAAAAACAATGAATACAACTGGGGATATGATCCTCACAACTACTTCTCTCCAGACGGTGCTTATTCGCAGAAACCTGCTGATCCTGAGGAGCGGATTAAAGAACTAAAAGGTTTGATTGACGCCGTACATGAAGCAGGAATGGGTGTCATTCTGGATGTAGTGTACACACATATGGCTAAAAAAGAATTCTTAAACGACATCGTACCTAATTATTACGCGTTCCAAGATGCAAACGGCAACTTTATCGGAGGTTTCGGAAACAATCTGGCNNAATGGCTGAGAAGCTGATGGTTGATTCCGTGAAATACTGGTTTGAAGAGTACAAGATTGATGGAATGCGCTGGGATATGATGGGCGATGCGACAGCACAGGCTGTTCAGAATGCTTATGATGCCGCGGCAGAAATTAATCCGAAGGCACTTTTTATCGGTGAAGGCTGGAGAACATTCGGTGGTGCTGCAGCTGATCCTTCCCTCGCTGGAAAGGGGGCAGATCAGGACTGGATGGATAAAACGGATAGCGTAGGTGTTTTCTCTGACGAATTCCGTAATGAATTGAAATCTGGTTATGGTTCCGAAGGTCAACCTAGATTTATTACAGGCGGAGCGCGTCCAATAGCGACAATCTTTAACAATATTAAAGCGGAGCCATCAAATACGCCTGCCGATGATCCAGGTGATATCGTTCCGTACATCGAAGCGCATGACAACCTGACGCTGCATGATGTTATTGCACAAACGATCAAGAAAGATCCTAAAATTGCAGAGAATGAGCTTGAAATTCAGAAACGGATTAGACTTGGAAACATGCTTATTCTAACCTCCCAAGGTACTGCCTTCATTCATGCGGGTCAGGAATATGGGCGTACCAAGCAGTGGAAGGGAACTACGGTTCCTCAGGAAAAATTCACAGAATTGTTTGACGTCAACAACCAATCCTTTGGTTATTTCATTCATGATTCGTATGATTCTTCGGATGCAGTTAACATGTTTGATTGGNNAATTAAGAAAGTCTACCGATGCATTTCGATTGGGCGACAAGGATCTGGTTGATTCCAATGTTAACCTAATTCCTGCTCCAGAAATGAAGACTGATGATCTTGTCATTGGTTATTCAAACAAAGCTACTGATGGCACAGGTATCTATTATGTCTTCATGAATGGCGACAGCACAGAAAGAACTCTGACTTTATCGGAGGATTTGACGAGTGGTCAGGTGCTTGTTGACAATGATGAAGCTGGTGTTACTGCAATTCCAGTTGACCGACAGTCAGGTTTTGATTTAACAGCAAATTCAATTAGGATTGATCCTTTGACTGCAGTGATTATTCAAAAGGATGCTGCGCCAGTAAAGCTTACCTCCCTGGAAACAGACAGTGCGAGCTACACGCTGGCAGCAGGAAATACGCATCAAACTGCTGTTTTTGCAAAGTACGATGATAACAGCAGAAGTAATGTTACGCAATTAGCTGCTTACACTTCTAATAAACCCCAAGTGGCTACAGTAACCAATAAAGGTCAAGTGAAGGCAATTGGTAATGGAACGGCTACAATTACCATTACTTATGGCGGTATTTCTANNCGTAAAGGTTACTGATAAGAGATATGTCCAATTTACGTATACTCGTAGCGACAAGGATTATAAGGATTGGAATATCTGGGTCTGGAATACAGGAGTTAAAAATGACCAGATTGATTTTACAACCTTTAAGAATGGTTCAGCGAGTGTTCTGATTGAGGTTGCTGAGAATGCGACAAGTGTAGGGTTCGTCCTTCGTAAAGGTACCGATTGGTCGATTAAGGATCCCTATGGGGATGACCGTATCATTCCGCTGACGCCTGGTGAATTATTCACTAAAGTGAACGTAACTAGCGGGGTGAAGGCGTTTGATATCAAACCAAGTATTAGCGGTCCTATCCTTAAGGATGCAACGATTACTTTTAGATATCGCGATGATGCCTTGTTCCGTAATGGAAATATGGAAGCGATCACGGCTGCTAAAGTAAAAGTGAATGGCACTTCGTATCCAATGACTTATGATTCCGCTAACGAGTGGTTCACTTACACGTTGACTGATTTAGTAGAAGGTACGTATAAGTATACTTTCTTGATCACGAAGGACGGTGTCACTACTGAATTTACGGATCCTAAGAATACGGTGAATGATGAATCTGTTGTTGTATATCATATTCCTGACGTTAAGATTACGACATCCGTCAATCCGGAAACCGTTACATCTAATCAGAATGCGGTTGTAACCATCAATGCAGTGACTTCAGAAGAGGTAACATATTCAGACGGATACATGGATTTAACCAATCTTGGAGGACCAAGCAAAGTTAAGCTGGATACGGAGCTGATGAAACAGACAGTTGCTGTGAAGGACACGGTGTCAGCGGGGATCAAGAATATTCCGATTACGCTCGTGGACCAGTACGGGAATGCACATAAGGAAAATGCTAAACTCGAGGTAAAAGCGAGAACCTACACAGGTGATAAGCTGGATTTTGATTGGGATGAGGCTCGTATATACTTCGCGCTTACAGACCGCTTCAAAGATGGAGATCCAACGAATAATGAGAATGTAGATAAAGACCAACTGGAAGCATACCACGGTGGTGATTTCCGAGGAATGATCGACAATCTCGATTATTTGCAAGAACTTGGTATTAACACGCTTTGGATTACGCCAATTGTAGATAATATTGATTTTAATAAAGGTGATGGCTTCAAACAATACGGATATCATGGCTATTGGGCCAAGGACTTTACAAAGCTCGACGAGCATCTTGGTGATATGGAGACCTTCAAGGAATTGATCGAGAAGGCACATGACAAGGGTATCAAGATCATGGTCGACGTTGTACTCAATCATACGGGTTACGGTCTTAAGGCTACGGATAACGAACCGACGATTACAGCTGAGGATAAAGCACGTTTTGAAGGAATGCTTCGTACGGATGGTGTATCCGCGGATACAGATCCAATTAAAGGCGAGCTTGCAGGGTTGCCGGATTTCAAAACGGAAGATCCAGCCGTTCGTGAAAAAATTATCGCTTGGCAAACAGGGTGGTTAGATAACGCACGGACGGAACGTGGAGATACGATTGACTATTTCCGTGTGGATACAGTCAAACATGTAGAAGATACAACTTGGAAAGCATTTAAAAATGCNNAATGACCGGTGAATATTTCGGCGGAACCATTGATAGCAATGGTGGAATGCTAGGAACAAGTCAAATGGACGGTCTGCTTGATTTCGGGTTTAATGATGCAGCGAAAGACTTTACTGATGGTAAAGTTAACAGTGTTGATTCCTATTTGCAGGAACGAGAGTTAAAGATTGATAACACGAAGATGATGGCTCAATTCCTGAGTAGTCATGATGAAGATGGTTTCTTGTCCAATTATGTGGATGGAGACAAAGGCAAGCTGAAAATCGCAGCCGCTCTGCAAATCACAGCCAAGGGACAGCCAGTCATTTACTATGGAGAAGAACTGGGGACATCGGGAAAAAATGCAGGAGC
>DOJM01000037.1:2477-3724 GCA_003529225.1 Paenibacillus sp. | reverse complement strand
AAATTCATTTGAACTAATGTTACACTTCATATATATTTACAGTGAATTATAAGCGCTCTCAACCATAGCAACGAGAGACTTATTCCTCTATTTTATGTGTCTGACCTTAGGGGGCATTACGAATGAAGTTTTGGAGGAGTTCTTTTTTTCACATTAAAATATATCGCAATAAATTTAGGGCTTACCTTATCTTCATTTTAGCCATTGGGTTAACACTGGGCACTATGACCAGCGCGATCCTTGTTAATCAATGGATTGGTGACGCGCGGATTGAAGCTGCGAATGCCTTTTCCCGCATTGAAAACAACTTTCAGAATGATGCCGATCGCATTGAAGCTTACATGCAAAGATTGTATTTTAATCNNGTGATCTGATGAAAGACGTCCGTTATTTCATGAGCCCTTCCGTTGAAGGGTATCTGACTAAAAGACTGGAGAATAGTCCCTATTCATCACAATCACTTCTCTCTTTTCCTGAGGATATTAAAACATATCTATACAGCTGGGCACAGGGAGACATTACTCAGATCAGCGTTCATACCAAGGATTACGGAAATGTTATCCATTTTAATAGTTTTGGCATTCCTAGCTTCCAGTTTGGCGTTCCAAATACTGACGAAATCTTCGATGAAAGTATACAGAAGGGCTTCGTCTCTCGCAAAAAACTAAATCAAAGTGCTACGGAAGCAGGGGAAATCCGCTTTCAGATCAGCAGCAAGCGAATATTCAGTATCGCAAATAATTATCAACTCGGTAATGTGGCTGTAATCAACTCTACCGGGGAGATATTCATTATTGGTAGTAACAATGAATCCATGACAAAAGAAATCGCCCAACAAGCGGTTGTGAATAATAAAAATCATGGCTTTNNATTTTCTTTGTTACTTTTTCATCTACCAAATACAATTATCAATTTGTTAGTACCGTAGACTTGGCTGCACTTATACGCCAACACAGCACGGTTTTGCTCAATATATTTATGATCGTCTTTACCGCTATGATCTGTGTACTGCTGCTCGTAGTCTACAATCTTCGTGATGATTCAAGATTTCTACACCGTATTATACAATCAATCAAACGTGCGAAAACTGCTGACTTCACTCCCAATAAACCTGCACGTTATCGTATGAATGAATATGGTATGATTGCACGAGAAGTCGACGATATGATACACCAATTAGACAAATATATTCGGAATGAATACTTACTAAAGTTAAAACAGCAGGAAGCAGAAATGAAAGCGCTCCA
>DOJM01000037.1:2109-2425 GCA_003529225.1 Paenibacillus sp. | reverse complement strand
TAATACCTTGGAGGTCATTCGGTCTACTGCATTAGTTCATCAGAATGAGCCTACCGCAGATGCGATTGCAACCTTAGGAGCGTTGTATCGAGAAATTGTTAAGAAAGAAAATATCATTTCTATAGGTAGCGAACTCGAGTTGTTACGAAAATACCTGCAAATTATGGAGTTTAAATATCCTGAGCACTTTTTTTATCAAATCGATGTTGAAGAGTCAATTTTAGCGCTCCCTACTGTGAAGTTCTGGATGCAGCCCTTGGCAGAAAATTTCTTTGTCCATGGGTTTAATATTAATAAAGAATTTAATTTATTTATC
>DOJM01000037.1:0-2044 GCA_003529225.1 Paenibacillus sp. | reverse complement strand
GGATTTCATTGATAATGGAGTACGAATTGACGAAGAAAGGCTAACTGTCATCAGGCGAATTCTTTCGAGTAATAATGACCATACCACCACAAGCATTGGATTATATAATGTCTATGCCCGATTACAATTTTTTTATCAAGAGAATTTCTCGATTAGCATTGAAAACAATGATGAAGCTGGTGTCAAAATCTCTGTACAGATTTCTAAAAAGAGGTGATTAGATATGTACAAACTTTTGATTGTGGATGATGAACCTCAGATTTTGGAAGGTATGAAACGTATTCTGGATTGGGAGCACTACGGATTCAAACAAATAGAAACAAGTGACTCCACTGAAGATGCCGTGTTTAAAGCCGTAGATTTAATTCCTGACGTAGCTATTATCGATGTGTGTNNAAAGGTTAAATGAAGTGAACCTTCCCACCAAATATATTATTATTAGCGGCTATAGTGACTTTCAATATGCCCAGCAAGCCATTCGTTGCGGAGTCAAGGATTACCTATTAAAACCTGTGGATCGAATCAAGCTGCAGGAGGTCATTGAAAAAATAATTATTGAGGACTTACATGGCACGATTAGAGATGTGAATGCTGACACCATGAGTATTGATCCTGTACTGGGAATACATTACGATGCCTTATCCAAGCTGGTCAATCGTATTTTAATTATGATTAAAACAGAATTTGCTCATAATATTTCATTAAAATCCGTTGCAGACCGGTTTCAAATGAACAGCACCTATCTTGGACAACTCTTTATTAAAGAAACAAGTATGAAGTTCTCAGAGTATCTTATGAGCTATCGGATGTATCGTGCACAAGAGCTCATCCAAACGACAAATGAGAAAATACACTGGATTGCCCTTTCTGTTGGTTACAACAACCTGAACTATTTTTATACACAATTTCAAAATCATTTTGGTACATCTCCCTCAAGTTTACGGATGAAAAGTTAAGGCTAGATATATATCGCAAAGTGATTTAGGGGGCCGGGGTCATGAATAGATATAGCTGCTTCATCTGTGGCATTATTCTGCTGTTCATTACAATGTTAACTGGCTGCAGCAAGCAGAATTTGAACGCTACTAGCTTTAATGCAGAACCCACTGTAAATCTGATCTATTATACAATCGGTGATCCAGATAAGGATCTTGCCCTTGTTAACGACAAAATTAACGAAATATTAATGAAGAAAATTGGAATTACCATAACCTACAATAAAATTGGTTGGCAGGAATATGATGATCGCATGAATACAATGATCTCCTCTGACAGCCCTTTTGATATTGCTTTTGCGCCGGATTATGCTAAATATGCCAAACGTGGGGTATGGCTGAAGTTAGATGACTATTTCATGAATCTAGCCAAAGAAATGTACCTTACAATAGACCCCATCTTTTGGAAGGGTGCTGAGATGGATGACGGGTTCATCTACGGTGTCCCCACCAACAAAGAATTGGCTGTGCGCGAGCATTGGATGTATCCTGATTCTCTGGTAAAAAAATACAATATTGAAGTTAACCAATATAACACACTGGAATCGCTTGAACCGCTGCTTCGCATGATACAAAAAAATGAACCCGAATATTTGCCTATGGAGCTTGATCGAGACTCACACAATTTTTTTGCTATGTACGGCTACGAATATATAGGGGATAACAGGCTCCCATTAATGATCCAATCCCTGGATCCTGATGCNNCCCGTGAAGCCAAGCATATATTAGATACGCTAAGACGTTATTACCAATTAGGGTTCATTAATCAAGATGCCGCCTTGCGAGAACCAGGAGCACTAAGACGTGGTATAACGGTATTCTGGGAATCTGGTAGTGGGGGTCCACTCTCTGAGAGCGTCTGGAGTAACGATCTGGGGTATAAGATTGTAACAAATCCGGTAACTCCGGTGGTTGCAACCACGGAATCCGTGCGTGGAGGCATGATGGTCGTGAAAGCAAATACGAAGCATCCTGTGGAGAGCATCAAATTTCTAAACCTGTTGAATACTGATCCTGAACTGCGTAACTTATTTAATTATGGCATTGAA
>DOJM01000486.1:6233-6661 GCA_003529225.1 Paenibacillus sp. | reverse complement strand
CAAAATCTGCCTCTGGTGCTTCTGCTCTGAAGAACAAGTTGCCTTCATCACGATTGGTTCCAATCAGCAATGGAATATCACATGCCACTCCATCTTTCACAGCCTGTGCTGGTTCTACGGGAAGCGTATTCCCGTCAACGACCGGCTGAAATAACATGCCGATTGAACCTCCAGTTAATTTCTTTGTCATTCGTGCGGCTGCTTCAATAATTTGTTCAGAGGAAAAGGTATGAAGAGGGCTGGTATCGCCATCTGGAGCAATCCCTAATTCAGCTAGCAGAGCTGCTGCAATGTACTTTCCCTGCTCTGAGGGAAGCGTCTGAGCCGCCCCACTTTGCATGATCGCACGTGTGAACAATCCCTTTGCTGCTGGCATCGCCAAAAGAGCTGCGATACTCATACTCCCTGCAGACTCTCCGAATACGGTT
>DOJM01000486.1:2441-6202 GCA_003529225.1 Paenibacillus sp. | reverse complement strand
CCTGGTTAGAAGCAAATTCTTGACCAAAAGGAGACATATGTATGAATCCAAACGGACCCAGCCGATAGTTGATTGTCACTAAGATAACTTTGCCGTGTTCAGCAAAGCTTGTGCCGTCAAATTGCGGCTGACTTCCAGCCCCGGTCACAAACGTACCACCGTGAATCCAGACCATAACAGGCAGCGGCTCATCATAAGCCGCTGGTGTCCAAATATTTAGATACAAGCAATCCTCTGAATGAAGCGGTGTCTTGCCACCAAATCGAGTCCCTCTCGTATCCGCTGGCTGATGGTTAACTGGACCAAATTCAGAAGCATCTCTAATTCCGCTCCAAGCTTCTGGTGGCTGCGGCGCACGAAATCGAAGCTCTCCAACTGGCGGAGCGGCAAAAGGGATTCCACGCCAAACGTTCACGCCACCCTCTCCTCGTCCTTGAAGCTTACCGTAGGAGGTAACTGCTATCGGTCCTACCATTACATTTCACCCTTCCATATTATTCCTTATTCTCTTCAATTTGCTTATACAATCCGGACTGGAACCGGAACCATTGAAAAATATGTGTAAATACGACCTTGAGAACCGCGTAACCAGGAACTGCAAGGATAATGCCAAGAACGCCGAACATTTTACCTGCAAAAATAATCACAAAAATGATAGTGATCGGATGAATCTTCAGCGACTTGCCCATAATCTGTGGAGAGATAAACTTCCCTTCAANNAATCTTCAGCAGCATAAAAGGTGAAGTAACCATGGCCACAATTAAGGCTGGTGTAATTGCAATTGCCGGACCCAAATAAGGAACAACTGCTGTACAAGCAGCGGCAATGGCAAGGACAAGTGAATACTCCAGACCAATAATCAAATAGCCAATATAGAGCAGCGCACCAATGCAGCAGCTTACTATAATTTGCCCTCGAATATAGGAAGATACCTGGGCGTTCATTTCCGACATAACCATCCGAGTCTGCGGCTGCAGCGCGGTAGGTACAAATTTCAAAATGTAATCTGGCAATCTTTTTCCATCACGAAGCAAGTAGAATAGAATAAACGGTGTCGTCACCACCGCCAGCACAATCTCCGTAACGGCTCCGACGAAGCTCCCTACGCCTGTTAGCGCATTATTCAGAATAGAAGTGCCCCAAGCCGTAATTTTACTGGTAATTTCACTTAGGTTGGTTCCTATACTATCTTGAACTTGACCAAAGAATTCGCTACCCGTCAGATTCATAAATCGTTCCTGGATCAAGTCACTATACCTTGGAAACTCGTCAATCAAACCAGATAATTGCGTTCGAAGAATCGGAATCACCATCACCAGAATCAATGTAATAATACCCGCAATTAACAGATAAAGAATGATGATTGCATACACACGTTTCATCCTGAATCTTTTTCCCATTAGGTCTACTAGCGGATTTAGCAAGTAATAAGCGATACCCGATAGTAACAATGGTGCAGCCACTGTGTGCAGCAATACAGATAAAGGCGTAAAAATAAACGGTATCTTTGAGAACACCAGGATAGTTACCCCAGTTAACAATAAAATAAGTAAGGTTACCACAAATTTATTGTTCAGAAAAAACTTTTTAAACTTCCCCGGCCACACCTGTAGCCTCTCCATCGAACCCTCTCCCCCATGCGCCACCTTATATGAAGTGTTATTTTATTCACTTTTTAATAGCATAGTCAACGATAGGGGCGCAAGTCAAATTTGATATCCGCAATTCTACCCGCCTCCACAAAACCAATCGATTGATATACTTTGTTGGAAACCGGGTTTTGGCATCCGCATAAAGCATTGGTGTTACCTTTCATGAAGCAATTGTGAACATATTTCTGCATGAATTCTGCAATCGTAGTGATGTATTCTTCAGTCGCAAGCCGTAAGTATCCTCCAACATTTGAGGGCTTCTTTACGACTAGGCAGTGATAAGCCTCAAGCATCATATATGTATGAAAAGTTTCTTCATGTAATTCACAAAAAGATTCCGCAAACAACTGCGCCGTTTCTGATTAGCAGCGTCTTCATTTCACGAATTCGATGAATCAAATTATATTGAACCTCATCTCTTGCAACATCCTTCTGATCCAGAACATGATCATCCACTGTAAACCTCTTAAACATATCTATTCGCCCTAGATCTTCCTTTCATTCAATCATAATCTTCTACTGAACAAAAAGAAACGACGTTTCCTTCCTGAAAAGACAAAAAAATACCGCCAGTGCATTGACGGTACTTCAATCATTTCTGCTTAGATTTCACTTAGCTGCAAAGCTTCGATCAGTGGACAGTTATTTTTTCTTCTTTCCTTTAGCTCCCTTATCATTTGCAGCCATCAGCTGACCATCATATGTATACAGCAGATGATCTTCAAGTCTCTCGCCCTGTAAATGCTTCCGTACTAGCGATTTTGCTGATTTAGGTGTGATCTCTTTATACCACACGCCTTCAGGGTATGCGATCACGACGCAGGAATCTGAACATCTACCANNCGTATGTATAAGACTCTGTGCACCTTGCTTTTCAATCTCATCTTCTATCGCTTCAGCTACCTCTTCACCTTTGTGTTTCTTGCAGCTGCTACCATTACATATCAACAAGTGACTTACGGTTCCTTGTAAATTCCAAGTTGTCATGAAATTCCCATTCCTTTCATGCCTAAAATATCCCGTTAGCGGATTATTCTAAACACTATCATAAGAGCCATTATAGTCAATAGAAAGAAAGACTGGTATACTACAATTGAGAATGATTATCATTGAAAAAAAGGAGCGTTTTCTACCATGCCCATCCAAACCGGCGGAATGCCACATCATTCCCATCCTTTTTATATGCCTGTTAAGATTTGTAGCCTAACAAGCCTTTCCCACTACGCAACCAATAACATCCCAGCTACGAATTCCTGTATTATGATTGTCTGGGAAGGTAAGGGGCAGCTTGAGATAGATGGAGAACCTCATAACCTCAAACCCGGAAGCATCAAGACCTTTGCTGCATCTTCAAATTTAAAGCTAGAAACTGAGCAACAGTTACAGGGGATGTGGATAGAGTANNCAGTACGCCAGAATAGCCAACCGTAGTCAAGAGGATTATTTTCTAAATGACAGTTCCTCCTTACACCACGCCTCCACAGAATTGATGGCACTGTCAGGTGAGCTTTATAGTGCTTGGATACAACCCGATGATCGGAAACCATTTAAGGTCCAGCAATTATTCACTCAATTGATCGTGGATCTTCATCATGAACTGGCTGCAACAAAGGAGACCTCAGGAAGCTGGCTTGAACATGTGTTTAATTACATAGAAGCTCATTACAACGAAGATATCACTCGGGAGCAGATGGCTACATTAGCTGGAGTAAGCCCTGAACACTTCTCACGTACCTTTCGTAAAATTATGGGTCAAACTTTCAGCGCTTATATTACACTGTTAAGAATCCGCAGAGCACAGCAACGAATCCTCACTAGTTCCCCCAATCTAACAACTCTGGCACATGAGGTTGGTTATGAAGAAGGGACTTATCTGAGCCGTAAATTCAAGCAGCTTGTGGGTCTTTCACCTACAGCCTATCAGAATAAGAACAAAAAAATTGTAGCTTTAAACTACAATCACACAGCTATCCTACGAGTACTGGAAATTATGCCTCAACTCGGTGTTTATTCGGATTGGCATCGGAGCTTGGAGCAAGTGCCAGCCTCCAAACAACTTACGATGAACGAAGGTAACTCTTCCCTTCTATTTGATTCGATAGCATCAG
>DOJM01000486.1:1108-2425 GCA_003529225.1 Paenibacillus sp. | reverse complement strand
ATGCAAATGAGCTGGCGAGAGCAATTTGGTTTGATCGCTGATGTGGTCAATCGGCGACAGCGAGCAGAAGAATGGTTAGGTCATTACGATGGGCTCTGCCATGCTGCCAATAAGAAACTGAACCATTCGATAGGATCGGAAAGAGGGACAGCCATCGTTTGGGAGCTTAGTTCCCGGGCAGCTTATTGTTTCAGTAGCAGTTACGGTAGGGGTTGTCAGATTTTGTACGGAGATCTTGGATTCAAGCCACCATCCATCATTATGGAGAACGGAATAATGGATTCGGGGTATTTAGTGTCATCTATTGAGGAAATCGGAACCTATCCTGCAGACTATATTATTATCACTAGCATCCCATCATCTTCTGAGGGAAGAAAACGCCTCTCTCGCCTTCTGCGTTCTCGTGATTGGAAGCAGTTAGATGCAGTCCGTAACAATCGGGTATACATCCTGAACAAGGGTGACATGTTCTATGGATTTGATCCGCTGTCATCTCAAGCACAGCTTCAAGAATTGCTACACGTGATGACATCATAAATATGCACAAACGAAGATCATATTCGTCCATAGTAAATAACCAGAGAAGATTGTAAAGTTCTTATTGAGAATGATAATCAATTACCATAGGAGGAACAACAAATTGCATAATCTACACAAGAATACTTCAAAACAGAATCATTGGCTTCTATTTCCCCTCATGCTGACGTTAATTCTAGTCCTATCAGCTTGTGGAAATTCCAATACTACGGTGGAGAATACAGGTGGTACCAGTAACACCAGTAATACATCAGCAGCAACACAAGCACCAACCGAAACTAGTCAAGAAGCAGAAAGTGCTGGAACCCCTACTGTCAAGACAGTAAGTACCGTAAAAGGTGATGTTGAAATCCCTGTTCATCCTAAACGAATTGTCGCTGAGGAATACTTGGGAAGTCTTATAGCTCTTGATACTATTCCTATCGGAGCTCCAGGCTTGACCTTAGAGAATATGTATTATAAGGAGGCTCTTACCGGTGTTACGGATACAGGAGCGTACGGTAAAATGTCACCTGAAAAAATCATTGCACTAAATCCTGACTTGATTATTTCTGGACAAGCTGAAAGCTATGATACGCTTAGCAAAATTGCTCCTACCATCATTGTCCCTTACGGGGATCTAAAAGATGCTCATGCAGAGTTAACTTATTTCGGAGATCTCCTAGGAAAGGAACAAGAAGCAAAGGATTGGCTTGCAGATTATGACAAACGGATAGCCGAAGCTAAAGCGAAAGTGGACAAGGCGCTCCCGGCAGATGCAACATTCTCCATCATGGAGGA
>DOJM01000486.1:703-1034 GCA_003529225.1 Paenibacillus sp. | reverse complement strand
CTTCCTGCTGTCAAAAATGGACACCTCTATGTTTGGAAAGAAGAACGTTCCTGGTATTATGACCCTATCGCGGTATTAACCCAGACCGAAGAGCTGGCCGATTGGCTAATAAATAATAAATAATGCATGAGGAAAAGGGATGTCCGAAGCCATAGCGGCTAAGCGGACATCCCTTTATTGTTGTACAAAATTCCTACTAAGATAACTTATAAGCATCTAAAGGCGTTTTATCTGTGAGTGGTTTTATCTCACGCTTCGAATTTAACTTATTGAAGGGACTTAAACAACGTGACTATCTCATCCAGCTGCTTGTCCAGTGCATAAGCATCAG
>DOJM01000486.1:0-486 GCA_003529225.1 Paenibacillus sp. | reverse complement strand
CGCTTCCAGCTTCTGATTGAAATCCGTCACCCATTTTACAGCCTGCTGCTCCTTGTTCAAGATTTTCCCGATCTCAATCAATCGTTCCTTATAGTCGTATTTACCCCAAGGAATAAAGACAGTCGGAGCAATCTTGGAGATTTGCTCATAGGTATCTTCCTGATAAGTGATAATCAAATCCGGTTCCAGGCTCGTTATTTTCTCCAGGGACACCGTCATGTCATCGCCCACTACTTCTACACCTGTAAGCGCCTCTTTGAAATATGGATGGTTCAAGATGTCATTCCCAGCTACTGCAATGGGCGTCACCCCCAGCGTCAGAAGATCACCGATAAAGTCTTGTACCGGAATTACAATTCTTTGTGGATTGCGTGGGATCTGCACCGGACCTTTGTCGCTTTCATATGTCCAGTACTCTGCATCAGCAGCCGGCTCCGTGCTGGCAACTACAGAATCATTAGTGCTTTTAGCCACTTCAGTAGACGT
>DOJM01000487.1:8208-10959 GCA_003529225.1 Paenibacillus sp. | reverse complement strand
GCCCCGGATTGCCGCGAATCCAACCGGAAGCGTGCAATAAATCGGTAAATTTCCCGTGGATTGGCCAATCCCGAAAAATTGCCCCATCCCTTTAACCGCTCAGTCCACCCGACTGAGCCAAGTCAGACCATCATCAAACAGGCAGAGGAGTGAACTCATGAAGATCATGACGATTTTGGGCACGAGGCCTGAAATCATCCGCCTCAGTGTTATCATTCCGCTTCTCGACGAACATGCTGAGCGGCACATTCTGGTGCATACCGGCCAGAACTTCACAACCAGTCTCAGCGGCATTTTCTTTGCTGAGCTAGGATTGCGGGCGCCGGATTATGTACTGCAGGATAGGCAAGCAGGACTCGGCGGCCAGCTAGCAGCCATGTTCGGAGGGCTAGAGAGCATTTTACAGAAAGAACAGCCAGACCGTGTCTTGCTTCTAGGGGATACGAATAGCGCGTTATGCGCAATTTTGGCCGAACGAATGGGTATTCCGGTGGTGCATATGGAGGCAGGCAACCGCTGCTATGACCTAAAAGTGCCCGAAGAGAAAAACCGCCGTGTCATAGATGCCGTTTCGACCATTAATATGCCATATACACAGCAGAGCAAAAGACATCTAATCAGCGAAGGCTTCCCTAGCAGACGTATTGTGTTAAGAGGAAATCCGATTCATGAGGTCATGACTCATTTTGAACAAAAAATTCAGGCTAGCAGCATTCTGGAGCAGCTGAATCTTACCTCAGGGCAGTATTTCCTTGTAACAGCACATCGTGCAGAGAATGTAGATGATCCAGAGTCCCTTGTACAAATTATGTCAGGTCTTAACGAAGTGGCTGAGCATTTTGGAATTCGTTTAATATGCAGCATTCATCCTCGCACCCGCTCCAAACTAACTGAGCAATTTTCTCTTCAAATGAACCCTCTCGTTGAATTTCATGAGCCCTTCGGATTTTTTGATTTTGTTTATTTGGAACAGCACGCCTTGTGTGCCATTACCGACAGTGGAACCGTACAGGAGGAATGCTGCTTGATGAAAGTGCCAACCGTTACGATTCGCAGAACAACGGAGCGTCCTGAAACGGTAGATTGCGGAAGTAACGTGGTGTCAGGTGTAGACCAGGAAAGTATTCTGCGTAGCGTCAAGTTGATGACGGCGCTCCGTCGGGATTGGGAAGCTCCGGAAGGTTACTTAACTCCGGATGTTTCGGTAAAGGTAGTTAAATTTTTGCTTGGAGGGAACCTGCATGTTCAATAATAAACGGATTGTGGTCACAGGCGGCACCGGTTCCTGGGGGCATGAGCTGATTAGGCAACTTCTGCCGCAAAATCCTAAGGAAATCATCGTATTCTCCCGCAGTGAGTCCGCTCAGGTGGCGATGAGCCGGGAGTTCGAGGACCAACGTCTCAGCTTTATCATTGGTGATATCCGCGACAAGGATGCGCTGGTCGCCGCCTGCCGTGGCGTTGATTATATTTTCCATTTGGCGGCACTCAAACATGTTCCGGTCTGTGAAGATCAGCCCTATGAAGCGCTCAAAACCAATGTTGTAGGCACTCAGAATGTGATCGAAGCAGCCATTGTGAATGGCGTCGAGAAAGCCATTTACATTTCTACGGATAAGGCTGCAAACCCGTCGAACTTCTATGGAATGACCAAAGCGATTGGGGAAAAATTGTTCGTCTATGCCAATCTAATTGGCTCAAACACCCGTTTTGTAACCGTACGTGGAGGTAATGTGCTCGGAACGAACGGCAGCGTAGTACATTTGTTCATGAAGCAGATCAAGGACAAGGGACAGGTACGTATTACCGATATGAAAATGACCCGCTTCTTTTTCACACTACGCGATGCGATTACATTGTTATTTAAAGCTTCTGAGGTTAGCTTAGGTGGAGAAATCTTTGTCATGACGATGCCTACCTGCCGGATTATCGATTTGGCGGAGGTGCTGATTGAGGCTTCCGGAGAGTCGAATGTAAGTATTATTGAGACTGGAATTCGTCCGGGGGAGAAAATACACGAGATTCTAATGAGCGATTTCGAAAGCTTAACAACCGTTGTCTACGATGAACAGTATCTAGTGATTCTCCCTACGTTGAACATGCCAGAATTAAAAGCACATTATAGCGCTTATCCTCATGTCTCCTTTAATAGCTTCAGTTCTGAGACGAATCTAATGGATCGGGAAGAGATCAAAAGCATCTTGATCCGGGGAGGGTTTCTGCAATGAAGCTGCTTATCCTTGGTGGAAACGGTATGGCGGGGCATATGCTGGCGGATTATTTTCGCCGCCAGGGCAAGCATCACGTCTTCCATACAACCCGGGATAAGAGCGATCTTGGCGGGCTGTATGTAGACGCGAACGATATAGCCGGAGTAGAGAAGCTGGTCGATATCGTCTCTCCTCATTGCATCATTAATGCGATGGGGGTACTCAATCAATTCGCAGAACGTGACAAAATAGGGGCTTATCACGTAAATGGATTTCTCCCTCATCACTTGTGGCGGATGGCGGAAGCTGTCCATGCGAGACTTATTCACATCAGTACCGACTGCGTGTTCGAAGGAACACGCGGGGGGTACACAGAAGAGGATGTTCCTGATGGAACCTCTGCCTATGCAATTTCGAAAAGTCTTGGCGAGGTGCAGCAACCTGGGCATCTTACGATCCGCACTTCGATTATTGGTCCAGAAATCCGCCCAGACGGTATTGGTTTGATGGATTGGTTTCTGGCACAGCATGGTCAAGTGTC
>DOJM01000487.1:6735-8183 GCA_003529225.1 Paenibacillus sp. | reverse complement strand
GTCACTACACTCCAATTAGCTAAGGCAATGGATACGCTGCTGGATTCTACGGTATCGGGGCTGATCCATTTAGCGCATCCGAAGCCGGTAAGTAAGTATGAGCTCCTTCAGCATATTCAGACTGCTTTTCATAAAGAGGATGTGGAAATCATCCCTGAGGATGAACATGTTCAAGATCGAACATTAGTGAATACAAGAACGGATGTTATTTTGCCGTTGCCTTCGTACCCATTGATGCTGCAAGAACTGGCTGACTGGATGAAACAGTCAGAGATGTCCCCATGAAAGGTCAAAGACTACTAATTACAGGGGCGGCCGGATTCACTGGTCGACATGCTGTTCATTTGTTCTTGGCAGGAGGCGCTGAGGTTACCGCTGTGGTGCGTCCGTCATCGACAGCGGGTGCCCTGGCTTCCGCTTTGTTTCCAGAAGGAGTAAAGGTTTATTACTGTGATTTAAGCAATCGGAAGGCCGTAGCTGAGATGATCAAGGAAACTACACCGGAGGCTGTCCTTCATTTGGCAGGAAACAACTCGGTGCTCGAGTCTTGGCGCAACCCTTTGCTCTATATGGAGACGAATGTGATGGCTACGTTATATTTGCTAGAAGCCATGCGAAGTCTACCTACCAGTCGAATTCTTGTAGCTGGCTCGCGACTTAAATTCAAANNGGCAGGGCCACCACACCCATACAGCCTCAGCAAAACAATAGAAGAGCTGGTGTCTTTAGCTTGGGGGACGCTGTTTAAACAGCCCGTTCTGCTGGCTGAGCCCTGCAACCTAATCGGTCCCGGTCCTTCTACGGGTTTCTGCTCATTATTGGCACAGCATATTGTTCGTAGTGAAGTGCATGCAGGCGAAGAAATCCCTCCCTTTAAACTTTCTTCTCGCTATGCATTACGTGATTTTCTAGATGTACGCGATGCTGTAAGAGCTTATGATTTTATATTGCGCGAAGGAACGAATGGAACCATTTATCGAATTGATTCAGGGACACAGCGGCAACTTGGGGATATTGCGGAGCAGCTGATAAGCTGCTCCAGTGCCTCAATTCCGATGGACTGGGGACCAGAACAAGCTGCTCTCTCTATTCCGCTTAACGGAGTGGCGGGGGATAAACTAATAACTTCAGATACCTCTGCAACACCTGAAGAAAATGTAACTTCATTAGGCTGGAAGCCGGGAATTGAGTTTAGCCAGTCCTTAACAGATATTTTGGACTATTGCCGCGTGAACTGGGAAGGACGGATGTTATGAGACCGAAAGTATCGGTAGTGATTCCTTTTTATAACTGCCCTTATATAGAGCATGCCTTGCAAAGTGTGCTTACACAGTCTTGGGAACCTTACGAGATCATCGTCGTCGATGACGGTTCGACCGTTCACACAGATCTGATTAGACCGTATTTTCCGCGAATTCATTATTTAGGGAAAAGTAACGGAGGAACCG
>DOJM01000487.1:5654-6701 GCA_003529225.1 Paenibacillus sp. | reverse complement strand
CGGCATCTTGCATGCAAGCGGAGACTATGTGGCTTGGCTCAGCTCAGATGACTTATTTTACCGAGACAAAATCAATAATCAGGTGCTGTTCATGGAGCAGAACCGTTTGTTGATCTCCTATACCAACTTCAATTTTATTAATGGTCAATCCCAGTTACTCCAGATGAATGCAGCACTATTATTTCCTAGTCACCTCGAGTATTTACGTTGTTTTTTACAGGGGAACCCTATTAATGGCTGCACGGTCATGTTCAAACGAGAGGTATTTGGAGCAATTGGGCTTTTTGATGAATCACTTCCCTATACACATGACTATGATTTATGGTACCGTGCGATTCTGAACGGATATGCACCCGTGATGCTGAATCAGTCACTCACCGCTTACCGTAATCATGAAGGGATGGGGACGCTTAAGTATTACGATGTAATTATGGCAGAGGCAGCTGCAACCAACACTCGCTACAAGGGTCCGCTCCAGCACTTGATCTCTTCGATGGGGGGGTGAGAAGGTTATGTACCGGGAAATTGAAGTGAATGACTTTCTACCAATCTTATTGGATCAGTTGAAATTTTGTGAAAGTATACTGGATATCGGCAGCGGCACCGGTACCCTGCTTGAACGGTATGAAGCTCAAGTAGTTCTTGGGCTAGAAATTCACAGACCTTACCTACTGCATCGTGAATATAAATCACCTCATATTATTCCAGTGCACGGGGATGCTTCTCATATGGATAAATTATTCCTTCCTAAGACGTTCTCAGCGGTCACTTTTATCGATTCCATAGAACACTTTGAAAGGAAGGAAGGACAGAGATTACTCCGGATGGCAGAAAGAATCGCCTATAATCGTGTAGTCGTGTTTACACCTCGGGGTTTTTTTCCGCAGGAGGGAATGGACCATTATCACTTGCAAGGAGAACATTATCAAAAGCACCGGAGCGGATGGGAGCCAGAGGACTTTATGGAGCTGGGGTATGCTGTAACTGTACTTAAAGGCTTTCATCATGCTCAAAATCCATCGTTTCGTGAGGCGTTTGGTGAAGGGC
>DOJM01000487.1:2242-5641 GCA_003529225.1 Paenibacillus sp. | reverse complement strand
TAAAGGCCGAGCTTCAGGTGAAGGAGGTGAGCGCATGAATAAAGAACCTAAAGTGTCGGTGATCATTCCTTTTTATAACTGTCCATATGTGGATCTCGCCATCCAAAGCGTCTTGGAACAAAGTTATTCGAACATAGAGATCATTGTAATCGATGATGGGGCTACCCTTTGGATGGAGAAGCTTGAGCCCTTCAGGGATAAGATTATTTATATACGAAAAAGCAATGGAGGAACCGCCTCCGCGCTAAACAAAGGGATAGAAGTGGCTACTGGAACTTATTTTGCCTGGCTAAGTGCTGACGATTTATTTCATCCGAATAAAATTAATCACCAGATGCAAATGCTCAAGAGCACAGATACTTTGTTTAATTATACAGCCTATTATTATATTAACGAGCAGGGTGAGCGGATTTCCGAGACGATAAGTATGACTTTTGACAGCAGGGCACATTTTATTGAGACGATGATGTTAGGCTGTCCGGTGAATGGAAGTACGGTTCTTCTCCATATGGATATCTTCCGCACAGTAGGGAAATTCAATGAGAAATTGTTGTATACACAAGATTATGATCTTTGGCTGCGTATTTTGCCGTTTTATACATGGTCTTATATAGAGGAACCGCTGCTTGATTACCGAGTTCATAATGAAATGGGCTCAGTGATTCACAAAGAGGAGCAGAAAAAGGAGATTGAGCAGGTACAAGCAAGACATCGCCGGGTTCTATCACGCTTGTTGCAAAAGGAGAGAGGGAAATGAAATTAATATTTCCTGTTCTAACTCTAACTAGGGGCGGGGCGCAGCGTATGCTCACGGAGCTGGCTAATTGTCTGACAGAGATGGGTCATGAAGTGACGATCCTCTTACCCAGCGATGGTGTCGTAGAATACGAGATGAAATGCAAACTGATCTATGCAAAAGAAGGAGAACTGGCAGTAAGCGATTTTCCTGCAGGAGATGTGATTATCTCCAACTTCTATACCACAGTCGAGGTATCACAGCGGGCAAGTGAAGAGGGGAAAGGTATTCATGTTCGATTGGCGTTTTGTTATGAGCCTACCTTTTTACCTGACAATAGCCGTTCTTTTTCATCGTATAATATTGCACCTAACCTACTCGTTCTATCACACTGGCAACAAGGAATTGTCCAGATGAACCATGGAATTAAAGGGAGAATCGTGCCGATCGGGGTAGGTCCTGTTTTTAATAATATGAAAATCCGTGATCGTAATAAAAGGCTGGTAATTTCCGCGATTATGCGCAAACCAGAGGGTGGATTCTCAGCTCACCGTGAGCAGGATTATTTACTTCAGCAATTAAACAAGGTTAAAGCCCATCATCCAGAGGTTGAAATATATTTAATTTCTCCTCCCGGAGAACAAGCGGAATCTGCAACGCTACAAGCCCTAGTGAACGACGAACGTTACCAAATAAGAACTCCAGCGAATGATACAGAACTCTGTTTCCACTATAGTGAGAGCGACATTTTTGTAAGTTCTAGCACGTATGATACAGGTTCGTTACCAGGAATCGAGGCAATGCGTTGTGGTGCAGCGCTCGTTACGGTTTACGCTGGTGGGAATAAGGAATATTGCACACATGGCCATAACTGCTTAATGTCCTACCGATTTCAGAATCGGCTTGCAGATGACATTATAACCTTAATCAGAGATACGTCTTTACGCCAACGATTGGCTCGAAAGGGTGAAGAGGTTTCACAGGATTTCACTTGGGAAAAAAGTACAAGAATATTTCAAAATATGCTATTTGAGATTGTATCAAGAAATCCATCTTAGTATGTCCCAAAATTATAAAAGAACCTTCAAATCCACAAACAAAGTGGTTTGAAGGTTCTTTTGCAGTTAGAAGATGGCAAAGGAGTTCATCATTTCACGAAAAGACTGCGCATATTTTTCCGTACCGTAACGTGAAACCATATAATTTCTTCCTTGCTGGCGGAGTGCATTTCGCAGTGGCATATTGTTCATTAGCTCTAGTCCTTCATTGACGGCCGTTTGAATGTTGCCAAGAGGATAAAATTTACCGGAAATATTATGCACAATAAAAGATCTAACGCCGTCGGAATCCGTGCTAAGCACGGGACAAGTGCAGCAAATGGCTTCCGCAACAGCATATCCAAATCCCTCTGTAACCGAGGTGGATAACAGAAACCCACCAGAATTGGCTATGGAGGAATAATAAACCGGCATCACATGATTTGGAATATTGGTAAAGGTGCTCAGACGGTCGTTCAGACCTAAGGTCTGCAATTCTTCTTGGAAGAGCTGCTTTTGATCCTCTGTGGCTAATTCAGGATCATGAAACATCCATAAATGAAGGTTTGGTTTGTGAAGGCGAATTTGATGGGCGATTCTCAAATATTCCCGCCAATTTTTGTTGCTTTCCAGACGTCCGACCCAAGCAATGACCGGATCAGCCGGAGGCTCAGCAGGGATGTGCTGAAAAGACTGAACATCAACAATATTGGAAATGACATACCGATGCAGCCATGGACAGATTTCAATAAACAGCTCCAGTAAATGATCCGTTGGTGGGATTAGGACAGCGTTACAGTAGGAGCGGAAATAAGGGATAGCATCTTTGATTAGATCTTCCGCATGACTCCGTTTTCCAAGTCCTTGAGATTCGTATATCAAAATACCGTCATAACCGAGCTCACGCAGACGCTTAAGCAATAAATAATCGGATGTANNGTGTCTCAAGTACTTCTTTAATCTCCTCATCTATAGAGGAAATGAAGACCGGAAAATTAGCCTTATTCTGGCTTCCTGAACCAGACATAAGATATAAAACATGACATTCGATCCCATTACGCTGGAGACTCTCGCACCGCAGCTTATTTAAAGTTTCCACCCCGCCACTCGGTATATAAAACGTGAATAAAACTTTCATGCACGTGCCTCCTGACTTTTGCGAAGCAATACCGACTCGTTGAAATACGGATTACTGTTTATAAGATACGCCGATGTGCATTCACAGGTGACGGTAAACAGACATAGTTCCAAATCCTTTCAGGATAGCTTGTTCTTCGGAAGGTCATGCTAACGACTGTTACGCTGTACACATACAACAAAAGAGATGGAGGATGAATTCATGATGCGATCCAAGATCAGCATGTCAGTCTCAGCCGCATTACTTCTANNTACAGGGTGTGGGACGAACACGGCAGAAAAGACTAATGTGCAAACTAATAGTGTCCGGGGGGTTAATGACGGACGCGTCGGTGTAAACTCCGTACGCGGAGGAACAACAATGGGTACTCATAATATTACTAAAATGGAGGTCAGTCAGGGGCTTGCTGATCGTATTGCTGCTATGCCTGAAGTTCGTACAGCGAATGTAATGCTTGCAGGTAAGAATGCGTATGTCGCTGTAACGTT
>DOJM01000487.1:0-2197 GCA_003529225.1 Paenibacillus sp. | reverse complement strand
ATCCCAATCGTCTACAGTTCCTCACAATTATGGACCGAATGGAGTAATGTCGGGTACAGGAAGAGTGAAAATAGGACGCGATGGAATGAATGATACAGGGGCCGTAACAAATGGAACGAACGGAACCTTAAGAGGTACTGTGAATACAGTCCCTGGTACAACAAGCACTGGACCTGCAACACTTGGCATGGGTACTCACAGAAATGGAACAACCGGAATGGGAAGTCTGGGAACACGTACAGGAACAACTGGGACAAGAACCCATACTTATAATAATGGACCTCTGCTGAATAGCGATGGTTCGAAACATGATGTCAATATGGGAATGGGCATTGGTAACGGAATGGGCATGGGAAACAGAAATGCAACCGGAACCGGAACTGGAACTGGATCCGGAACTGGAACCGGGACAGGAATGACAAATGGTTTGGGGACTGGAATGGGTATTCGCAGTACCACTCCAAATTACACCAATAGTACGCATGGCACGAATTACAGAAGTAATTCGACTCACATGAACAGTACTCATTCGACTCACATGAACAATACAAATAACACTATGAATATGAAAGAAACAGATACAGTAACTAAAGAAATTAAAGCGAAAATCGCTGCTGAAGTTAAAAAACATGATGCAACAATTAAGGATGTATATGTATCAGCAAACCCAGAATTTGTAGAGCGTGTTAACGTTTATGCAGAAGAGGCCCGTGCAGGTCATCCGATCAAGGGTTTTGTGGATGAATTCCGAACGATGGTTGAGCGAATTTTCCCAACGCGTAATTATTAATCAATAGTTCGATTTTATAAACAAAAAAAGCAACAGTCCTCANNATGGTACTTGGGCGACCGCCAATCCATACACCTCGCAAATTCAATTCAGCGTCAAGACGCAGAATATCACCACGTTTTCCGGCTTCCAAGGTACCGATGGAACGCTCCATTCCAATGGATATCGCCGGAGTAAGGCTTGCAGCACGAGAGGCCTCTTCTAGGCTAAGCCCTACTTCTTGTATGAGATAACGGAAGCCACGAATCATGGTAAGTGTACTACCCGCCAAAGCGGCAGGGTTTTCTTTAAGTGTGGCGATGCCATTTTGAACCAGCACAGGTAAATCACCGATTGTATATTCACCATCACTAAGACCAGTTGCAGACATGGCATCTGTAATTAATAACAAATTGTTATCTTTTTTTAGATTAGCCACTAGAGAAATCGCTGCCGGATGAACATGTATTCCATCGGCGATGATCTCCGCACGTATGCGTTTATCGAACATTACAGCACCAGCAGCTCCAGGCTTGCGGTGATGTAGTGGTGTCATTGCATTAAACATATGCACGGCTTGATTTAATCCGGCATCTGCCGCGGCAATAACCTCTTCAAAGGAAGCATCAGTGTGACCGAGAGCAGCGGTAATACTATGCTTACGTAGCCAGAGGATAGCTTCTAGTGCACCTTCACGTTCCGGAGCCAATGTGACTTGCCGGATCATGCCTGGATAATCATTCTCCCATTGTTCCAGCCACTCAATATTGGCAAGAACAATATGCTCAGGGTTTTGTGCACCGGACCATTTCGGGCTGATGAATGGTCCCTCCAAATGCATGCCCGCGATTTGGGTGTATGGCATCTCAGTGGCGCGATATGCGTTTATTTCGGCAAATACTTGGTCAATGGCAGTCTTGGAAGCGGTCATGGTCGTAGCCAGCATGGTAGTTGTGCCTTGGGTGCTGTGAATCTTAGTGATGGTATTTAGCGATTCAGCATCACTATACATAAAGTCGTGACCAGCTCCGCCATGCACATGCACATCTACAAATCCAGGGATGAGCAGGTCTTCGGAAGCTTCACCACTAGCAGGCCAGTGAGCGTAAACCTCTGGAAGCCATGCTGCCTCACCGGCATAATGAATCTGCTCACCAGATACTGCAATTACGCCATGCTCAATTACTCCTTGGGGAGTCAGCACCTTACCGAATAGTAATTGTCCTAGTTCTTTATTTATTTCAGCCATTTTCCTGCTCCTTCATCTACAAGGACGATTACATTCGGATGGCTCTGCAGTAAAGATGCCGGGCATTGGGTAGTAATCGGACCTTCAACGGCATTCCGGATGGCTTCAGCTTTGCCAGCACCGCGTACTAACAATAGAATCTGGCGAGCTTTCAGAATGCCGCCGATGCCCATGGTTAT
>DOJM01000315.1:9535-11767 GCA_003529225.1 Paenibacillus sp. | reverse complement strand
TGTACAGTTCTACGTCTCCAGAGATGAATTTAAAGTCCACAAAGTAATCAAAGCTTTCTGTGCCATCATTAATAATCGTGTACTCTGAGCTCATCTCATCACCGGGCTTCATATTGTTCATGGTGGCTGTGCTCGTGGTATGAGAATTCACAGTAAGTTTAATGGTATCCTGAGCGCTTACCCCTCCAGCGTGCCATATTACTCCTACCAGAATAATCAGAACGTAAGCAGCTATGAAGNNTGAGCCCATTGTAGCTGTTGAACAACAAAATCTGCGGGCTTCCGGCAAAATCCTCCGTTTTAAACGATTATTCCATTCTACATTGTCGAAATAAGTGGTATTGTAAAGTACCACTCTTTCAATTATGAGCGGAATCTTTCCGAAAGAACGAAGGGAGAGGGCATAGCCAAAATACAAAACGTTCGTTATAGCGAATATATAAAGTATAATCAAAATGATATCCAAAGAAAAATGATGTATTACAACTAATTAGATCATATTTGGTTAAATAATAAGTATATGGTCTATTTATCTATTGATTTCTCTCTATATCTCTTTATTTTTATGTTTCTTCATATCTTAGTAGTGTTTTATTAAGAACGGTTTCGAAAACAAAATAAAACAAAACAAAAAAGACAAGACGCATATCTGAAACGGGAGAATTCCCGATACTCAGATAACGTCCTGCCTTGTTAAGACTGCAATCTTACAGTTCTTTCATAGCCTCAGCTACAATTTCATAGGAGCGAAGACGAGCCTCATGATCATAAATCCCTGCGGAGATAATCAATTCATCTGCTTGAGTCTCTTTCAGAATGTCTTGAAGTCGTTCTTTAATCGCTGCTTTATCGCCAGAGAAAGAATAACGCTGCTTATCGAGCATGATTGCTTTTTCTTGTACCGTCCATAGCCCATCCATACTCTCAACGGGTGGTTGTAACTTGCCTGTACGCCCGCGGATGATATTGAGGAATTGCTGCTGCTGCGAGGTAGCTAGCTTTCTTGCCTCATCTACGGTATCGGCTGCTGCAACCCCGAGCCCGATCATAACATAAGGTTTGTCTAGTACTTCTGATGGACGGAAATTACTGTGGTATATTTGCAGCGCCTGAAGTAAATACTCAGGTGCAAAATGGCTGGCAAAGGCAAAAGGCAAACCTAGCTTGGCTGCTAGCTCAGCACTAAAACCACTAGAGCCTAAGAGCCAGATGGGAACATTTAAGCCTTCCCCAGGAACCGCACGTACTCCAGCTGGGCGCGATCCTGCTCCTGCAGGGTCGAAGTAAGCTCTTAGCTCACTTAGCTGCTCAGGGAATTCACTGCCATCGCTTCCGAGGCCGCGACGTAGTGCACGGGAAGCTGGTTGATCAGATCCGGGTGCTCTGCCCAGTCCAAGATCGATCCGTCCCGGATATAGAGATTCGAGTGTCCCGAACTGTTCGNNACCAGAGCCAACACGTATACTTTGGGTGCCACCAGCAATATGTCCGATCAAGAGTGAGGTAGCAGAGCTGGCAACTCCGATCATATTATGATGTTCAGCGAACCAATACCGATGATAGCCCCACTTCTCAGCGTGCCGGGCTAAATCTAGAGAGTTATGAAAAGAGTCTGCCGCTGTCCCTCCTTCTACAATAGAAGCCAGGTCCAGTACGGAGAATCGAATGTCCCGAGGTTGTTTCAATGTTATCCCTCCTATAATAAATGCTCTATGCTCATAGAGCAGTATTTGTAGCTGCGAATATCGCTACTCGGCTAGTATACCATGTAATAAAACTATATACACACTTTAAGTAAGTTGTCTGTCTTCCGAGTGGAGAAAGAGGAGGAGAAGAGGAATTTTTAAAAATAATGTAAGCGCTTCATAAATTCTATTGTTATTTCCAATCGGGCTTGCTATAATCACATCGAAAAGTTCCCTAAAAAAGGAAGTTATCATTATGAAGCCAACCATAAGAGATGTTGCCAGAATGGCCGAGGTGTCGATTAGCACAGTATCACGTGTTATGAATGCACCGAATTCGGTAGTGGAGAGCAAACGGAATCGAGTGATGGAGGCTGTAGAACGATTGCGGTATCAACCTAATTCATTTGCACGTGGTCTGATTTACAAGAAGTCCTTTACACTGGGCCTGCTTATTCCGGATATTGAGAACTTGTATTTTGCAGGGGTGATTCGGGGGATGCAGGATGCTTGCATTAAGCTTGGGTACAGTCTAATGATCTGCAAT
>DOJM01000315.1:6699-9341 GCA_003529225.1 Paenibacillus sp. | reverse complement strand
TTACAGCAGAATATTATGAAGAGTAAGTATGCCAGTCACCGGTTTGAACATGCTTACCAAGCTGCGCATGAACTATTTACAGATTACCCTGAACTAACTGCTGTTTTCTGTGTGGCCGATGAATTCGCAATGGGGACGATTTCTTATCTGAAGGATCGTAATATTCTTGTTCCGGGTCAGGTATCCGTGATTGGGTTTGATAATCTAAGGATGTCGAGTATGTTCATTCCGAAGCTAACTACGATCGCACAGCCAATTTACGAGTTAGGGTATCGTGCGGCTTAGAAACTGCATGAATTACTTATAACAGGAGAAGTGCAGGTATTGAATGAGAAGATGGAGCATAAGCTGATTGTGCGGGAATCTACACGAGAGNNGAAAAGCTTTTCAGAATTCAACGCTCGTCTTAAGCAACATTTGAATATTTGCTTGGACAATAAAATTAATTTTTACCAAAACATTTCAATACGGATTGGAAACGCTTACTTTATGTGATATTATAACAAATGTAAGCGCTACAATTAATTGGAATTTGCGATTCGATTCTTTTTTAGTATAGATCCTTAGATTCTGAAAAGCTTTGCAAGGAGGTGATCTGCTTCAAGCTGCTTATACATGCCAGGGTACCGGATGATTGAGTCAGAAGCAATCTCTAAAACCATTAAAGGGGATGTACAAAAGATGAAGAAAACCTCAGGACGTAAAAAGTCATTGGCTTTAGTACTGTGTTTATCCTTCACTATGATGCTGAGCGCATGCGGCGGAGGCAATAACAACAATGCAGCGCCTACAGATCCACCTGCGGCAACAACCAGCCCGACAGCAGATAACACCGGGAAAGCTACAACTTCTCCTAGCACCGAGCCTTCGGGATCTCCGCTAGAGCTAGCCATGAAGGGCGACTATAAAGGAACTAAAGTAACGATGTTCGGTCCCTTCGTAGATGCTGACCAAGTGAAATTTGAGAATAGTATTAAAGAGTTTGAAGAGAAGACAGGAATTGATATTCAATACGAGGGCTCCAAAGAGTTCGAAGCTACGATAAACATTCGAGTAGATGGTGGAAATGCTCCGGATATCGCTGACTTTCCGCAGCCGGGACTGCTAGCCTCGATTGCTAAGACTGGGAAGGTTATCGATTTAACTAACGTGCTGGATCAAGCTAAATTGACGGCTAATTACAACAAGAGCTGGCTTGATATGTCTAATATGGACGGAAAAGACGGCAAGATCATGGCGGGGATCTGGAACCGCAGTAATGTTAAGAGCTTGGTTTGGTACCCAAAGAAGCAATTTGATGAAGCCGGCTACAAGGTTCCTGAGACATGGGATGAGATGATGGCTCTGACGGAACAAATTGCGAAAGACGGTGATCCTGCTTGGGCTATTGGCATCGAGAGTGGTGCTGCAACAGGATGGCCGGCAACAGACTGGGTAGAAAATATAATGCTGCGCACAACTACACCTGAGAACTACGATAAATGGGTAAAAGGTGAGCTGCCATTTACCTCTCCAGNNTACGGGGGTGCTAAATCCATTGTGACGACATCATTCGGGGATGCTCCAGCGCCAATGTTCAATAATCCTCCTAAAGCATGGTTTAATATGCTTGGCAATTTTATTACGAGCTTCTTCCCTGAAACGGCAAAGGTTGATGTAGATTATGATTGGTTCTACCTGCCGCCGATTGATCCTCATTATGGCAAACCAGTGCTAGTTGCTGGTGATATTTACGCGATGTTCAACGATCGTCCTGAAGTTCGTGCGGTTATGGAATTCTTCACTACAGGAGAATCCATTAAGAGCTGGGTACAATCGGGCGGCGTAATTGCTCCAATGAACGATGCTTCCCTGGATTGGTATACCTCAGAATCCGATCGCCGGATGGCGAAGCTGGTTCAGGATGCTTCCACGCTGCGCTTTGATGGCTCTGACCTGATGCCGGGCAAAGTGGGCGCAGGTACCTTCTGGAAGGGCATGACCGACTATGTGAGTGNNCAAAGCACACAGTTAAAAGAGGGGCAGCGAGATTTGAAGGTTCTCTGCCTCTCTTTTTGTTTTCCAAAGCGCGAGTATAGGAGGAGCTGGAGCTAATATGGGTGGACAATCACAACTACAGCCACAAATGAAGCCGCAATCAAAAACCAAGCAGACGGTCAGCCTTAGGGCGGTATTGCTGTCTCTTTTAGTATTAATAGCCAATGTTGTTGTTAATGGCGCGATTTTTTTATTCTTTCGGGATTCGACGCTAAACCCGCTACTAACGGCGGTTCTGGCTGTTCTATGGGGGGTTCTGGGTGTTTATCTGATCTATTACACACTTACCTGGGCAGTCGAGCAATATCCTGATTATGTACGCCGAAAGGTATTGCCCTATATTTTTATTGGTCCGGCAGTAATTATTTTGGGGTGGCTTCTGGTGCTGCCTGCACTACGGACGCTGTATTTAAGCTTTTTCAATGCTTCTTCAGAGAAATTTGTGGGTCTCAGCAACTATGCAGCGATCTTTAGCGACCATCTAATGGCGACGGCACTGCGTAACAATTTACTTTGGGTATTCGTTGGTACACTGGCATGTGTAGCTTTTGGACTCTTGATTGCAATTCTTGCCGACAGAAGCAGCTATGAGAAGCTAGCTAAAT
>DOJM01000315.1:4104-6583 GCA_003529225.1 Paenibacillus sp. | reverse complement strand
CCTCATCATCATTCTGATCTGGATGCAGACCGGATTTGCGATGGTGATATTCTCGGCAGCTATTAAGGGAGTCCCTGATGACATATTGGAAGCTGCGCGAGTGGATGGTGCTAATGAGGTGAAGATTTTCTTTGGAATCATGATCCCCTACATTTCAGCAACCATTCTGACTGTGACAACGACCATTATCGTCTTTACGTTGAAAATATTTGACGTCGTCATGGTGATGACAGGAGGTCAATACGATACAGAGGTAGTGGCTACACAGTTTTACCGCCAATTCTTTATGTACCGGAATTTCGGTTACGGCTCCACGCTGGCTATTGTTCTGCTGATCGCGGTGTTGCCTGTGATCATAATCAATCTACGTCAGTTCCGTAAGCAAGGGGGATTCTAATGTCCGGGAAAAAGAAGAGAAAAGGCAGCAAGGCGATTGTTAATATCGTGCTGGGTGTGATTTGTTTCATTTGGTTGCTTCCGACCCTTGGGCTCTTCATTTCCTCCTTCCGTCCGGCTGCCGATATTCTGCAGACTGGATGGTGGAAAGCTTTTCCCCATCAGGAGTGGAAGGCTGGAGAGACCCTTCAGCTATCTAAAGATGTGGATCTGCGGGAGCCGATCGAGGTGAATGGAAAAACCTATACAGATGATCAGCTGAAGGCAGGCGTGAAGGCCGATGGCAGTCGTTTGATGTGGGAGAACCGCAGAGCGCGTACCATAAATCAACAGGAACAAGGCTGGAAAATGACACCGGATCTCACATTGGATAACTACAATAACGTGCTCTCGGGTAAGGAATACAAGCTCAAGCAAGCCGATGGCAGTGAAACGGTGCAAAAAGGCACCGGATTGTCGCAAGCCTTCTGGAATACACTGACGATTGCGGTTCCGGCGACGGTAATTCCGGTGTTAATTGCTTCTTTTGCCGCCTATGCTTTTGCTTGGCTACGTTTTCCTGGGCGCCGCACACTTTTTGTCATCATTATCGCTATGCTCGTTATTCCAATACAAGTTGCACTTATTCCAGTGCTCAAAGATTATACGGCTCTTGGACTGAACGGAAGTTACTTGGGCATTTGGCTGGCGCATACGGCCTTTGGATTACCGCTGGTTACCTACTTTATGTATAACTTTATCAGTCAGCTTCCTAAGGATTTGTTTGAGTCGGCTTTTATGGATGGGGCGAGCCATTTCACTATTTTCAGTAGGCTGATTCTACCGTTATCTGTGCCCGCACTGGCTTCTATCGGGATCTTTCAATTCCTATGGGTGTGGAATGATTATTTAGTCTCGCTGATTTTTATCGGCAATCAACCGTCAGTACAGGTCATGTCGATGAAGATCGCCGACTTAGTAGGCTCACGAGGCANNGCTCGCGATTTTTTTCCTGCTGCAAAAGGATTTTGTCAGGGGGCTTATGGGGGGGTCGATAAAGGGTTAATTGAACAAAACTGAGTCAGGAGGAACATAGAGAGATGAAGATGAAACCATACGTACATCCGGCTGCGGTGTATCCTTACCGGGAGTGGAGTCTTGATGAGGAGACTTATGATGAAGTGAACAATCAAAGAAGCGAAAGTGTATTTGCTCTGGGTAATGGATACATTGGCATGCGCGGTAATTTCGAGGAAGGTTACCATGGCCACTCGGGCTCATCTGTAACAGGGAACTATTTGAATGGATTTTTTGATTCCGAACCTATTGTGTATCCAGAGGGAGCTTATGGGTATCCTTCCCGCAACCAAGCCATGCTGAACGTGACGGACGCCNNTTATTGAGCTCAGCATTGAGGGTCATGCCTTTCAGTTGAACAGTGGGCAAGTGCACCGTTATGAACGGAAGCTGGATATGCGAAATGGGATCTTGCATCGGAAGGTAGAATGGGAATCTCCTGCCGGACACAGGGTACAGCTGAACATTCGTCGGATGGTGGCCATGCAGCATAAACATTTAGCGGCCATAGATTACGAGGTCAAGGCATTGAATTTTGAGGGAACCCTAACGTTTACTTCATCGATCGATGGTGAGATTCAAAGGCCGGAGGTCACGGATGACCCCCGGCTGGGATCAGGGAGTAAGGAGCCCAATTTGCTGCTAGTGGAAACCGGTCATGAGCTCGAGCAGTCCTTTTTGTGGATGAAGCAGAGGACGCGGCATACCGGGTTTGCTCTTTTAACAGGGATAAGTCACAGTCTGAATTGTAGCTCTGGATATGAAAGGCTCGTGCAGCTAGGAGATCAGCGATTATCCATGCAATGGGTTGTTCCAGTGGTGATGGGGGAAAGGATCTCCCTGACCAAGTACATTTCGTATCACACTTCTAAGGATTATGCAGAAGACGAGCTGTTAAGCAGGTGCTTAGAAGTGCAACACTTGGCGGAGAACTGTGGGTTTGAAGCGCTAGTTCATGAACAACGAGATTTTTTGGAGCAATTCTGGGTACAAACCGATGTGGAGATTCAGGGGGATCTGGCGCTTC
>DOJM01000315.1:0-4071 GCA_003529225.1 Paenibacillus sp. | reverse complement strand
AGGACGCGACGGGGTTACGAACATCGGGGCCAAGGGCCTGACGGGTGAAGGATACGAAGGTCACTATTTCTGGGATACCGAGATGTATATGATACCCTTCTTTACATTTACACAACCGGAGATTAGCCGGAAGCTACTCGAGTTTCGTTATGCTACGTTAGATAAGGCACGGGAACGGGCAGCAGTGATGTCTCAGAAGGGAGCACTGTATCCTTGGCGCACCATAGACGGGGCTGAGAACTCTTCCTATTTTCCGGCAGGAACAGCACAAATGCATATTAACGCGGATATTGCCTATGCCATTAAACAGTATGTGCGGGCAACTGGCGATTATGAGTTTCTGGTCCTGGAGGGGGCGGAAATGATATTCGAGACCTCCCGCTTTTGGGTGGATCNNAACAATAATGCATACACTAATCTTATGGTGCGGGATCAACTCTATTATGCATATGAGATAGCCAGACTGTTAGGAAAGCAGTATCCGGAGCATTTTGAACGTCTGAAGGGCAAGATTGGTCTGACTGAGGAAGAGCCTGATGATTGGCTGGTCGCCGCAGAAAAAATGTATGTCCCTTTTGATGAGAAGCTTGGCATCTATGCTCAGGATGATACGTTTCTGACTAAGAAAAAGTGGGACTTTGAACATACGCCAGCGGATAAATATCCACTTCTGCTTCATTACCATCCGTTGGTGATTTACCGCCATCAGGTGCTCAAACAGGCAGATCTGGTGATGGCCATGTTTCTGTTAGGTGATCAGTTCAGCTTGGCGGACAAGATCCGCAATTACAATTACTATGAGCCGCTGACGACACATGATTCTTCTTTGTCACCGTGCATTCACAGTATTATTTCTGCTGAGATTGGTGATTTAACGGGGGCGTACGCCTATTTTGACCGCACGGTACGGATGGATTTAGATGATATTAATCGCAATGTGAAGGACGGGCTGCATACTGCTGCTATGGCAGGATCTTGGCTGTCGATTGTGAATGGGTTTGGTGGGATGCGCTTATGTGGCGGTATGCTATCCTTTAATCCTGCCTTGCCAGCACAATGGGATAGCTATCGGTTTAAAATAACAAGCGGTGGGCACTTATTGGATATTTATGTTGATAGTAAGGCAGTGATTTATACACTACTGACAGGTGAAGTGATTGAAATTCTACATAAAGGGAGCCTTGTGCAGTTAACTGTAAAGAAGCCGGTGACCCTTTCAAATGTGAAGCAGCTTGAAGCTGTTATTTTCGAGCTGGACGGGATTATTACCGATTCTAGTGAGCATCATTATCAGGCCTGGAAAGCCTTAGCTGACGAGCTTGCGATTTCTTTTGATAGAGAGAAGCATGAACGTCTGAAGGGCCATAGTCGAATGGAATGTTTAGAGATTCTACTGGAGGGAAGTGGTTTGAATTTACCCCAACCGGTAAAAGGAATGCTCTGCAACAAAAAGAACGAAAAGTATAAAGAGCTGATTCAACAAATGACTCCAGATGATTTACACCCGGGTATCCATAGTCTTCTGACCGATTTGAAGAAAAAGCGAATCCCTGTCGGGCTGGCTTCCGTTAATGAGAATGCGATGCTGATTCTTGAACGCTTGAAGATCGGGCGCTTGTTTCAGGCGATTGCTGACCCTAAAAACATCCGTATGGGCAAGCCAGATCCAGAAATTTATTTACAGGTTACCGAGATGCTGGGCATATCACCTGACTGCTGCGTAGCTATCGAAGATACAGAGGAGGGGATAGCTGCCATCAAAGCCGCTGGTATGAGGTCCGTTGGAGCCGGAAGTCCATCTTTGAAAGAGAGTGCTGAGCTATGGTTTCCTTCTACCGCGGAGTTGCATGTAGAGAAATTGGTACAGCTGTTTGAGTAGTGAAAAGTAGTTCTCCTGATAAGCCTAATAAGTAGCAAGCCTCCCAGTCATGGGAGGCTTGCTGCTTTGTCTATTTTAATACTTTTCGTACCAGCTTGATCTTATTACCATAGGGTGGGTACACAATCCCGAGGTCGATTCGTGTGCCTCTCTTAACGATGCTTTTGCGGTGGGAAAAGACTTCAAAGCTGTGCTTCCCGTGATAACCGCCGATTCCAGAGTTGCCTACCCCACCAAACGGCAAGCTAACGTTCGCCACATGCGAGATCGTATCATTGATGCAGCCTCCTCCGAATGAGACTCGGGAAAGCACCTCTTGTTCAACATTTTTATCCTCTGTGAACAGATAAAGTGCAAGTGGTTTTGGATGCTCATTAATACTCCGGATAGCTTCATCCAATTGATGATATTCCAATATGGGTAGGATCGGACCGAAGATCTCATCTTCCATAGAAGCGTCAGTCCAAGCCGCAGGATAGATTAGTGTAGGTTCAATATAACGTTCTTCTGAAATGACGGTTCCACCCATTACCACCTTTTCCTGATCCCGGTCAATGAGACTGGTGAGTCTTTGCAGCTGGCGCTCATTTACGATCCGGCCATAATCTGTATTCGGCTGCGCATTATGACCGTAGAATTCAGTAATCTGATGTTTGATTTTGTTGATCAATTCATTAGCAATGTCCTTATGAACGAGCAAATAATCGGGGGCGATACAGGTTTGACCGGCATTTAATAATTTGCCCCATACGATTCGCTTCGCTGCAACAGCAAGATTGGCTGATTTGTCGACAATGACCGGACTTTTCCCGCCAAGCTCCAAGGTTACAGGCACTAGATTCTTCGCAGCGGCTTCCATCACGATTTTGCCAACCGGAACACTGCCCGTGAAGAAAATATAATCAAACTTGGCATGGATCAGCAGATTGGTGGTCTCTTTCTCCCCCTGAACTACTCGAATATACTGGGGTTCGAAGGTCTCCTGAATGAGCTGCTCTATAACAGCCGTGATGGATGGTGTGCTCTCCGATGGCTTGAGGACAGCGCAGTTTCCAGCGGCAATGGCGCCGATCAGCGGCTCGATCAGCAACTGAAATGGATAATTAAATGGGCCTATAATGAGTGCGGTTCCGTAGGGCTCGCTTAAGATATAACTCTTTGCAGGAAATAAATGCATTGGTGATCTAACCTTTACGGGCTTCGCCCAACGTTTGAGATGCTTCATCATGTAACCTAGGCTGTCCAAGGTGAAGCCGATTTCTGTGGCATAAGCCTCGAACTCACTTTTTCCTAAATCCTGTTGTAAGGCAGTTATAATACGGCTCTCGTATCGTTTAATACTGTCTTTAAGTTTCTGAAGCTGACTAAGTCGAAAGGCAACCTCTTTAGTTGCGCCTCGAGTAAAAAAGTCCTTATGCTCTTCAAGCATCACTTGAATGCTAGCCGTTGTATGTGTTGTCATAATACTCCCCTCCTTCATTATAGTAGTTCAGACTATGGGAGCCGATAAAAGGCGAAAGGCTCACCAAAACGAAAGGAATTACTGGCCGCATCCAGCTTGCTCGTAGTTTCCTCATTAAGCTGAAGGGAGGTACTATGCAAATTCTGTTCCAGCTGCTCCACGCGTGTAGCCCCAACAATAACCGTCGAGACGGCAGGACGATTCATGAGCCAAGCTAAGGAAAGTGCAGTAGAAGAGGTTCCCAGTTCTTCAGCGATCTGCCCCACTTTGTTCCCCAGTTCGATCCGCTCATGATTCAGGAATCTTTTGAAATTAGGATCGGTATCTGCTCTGGACCCTGAGGGTGCGGAACCTCTTGAATTATATTTGCCTGTGAGAATTCCGCCCGCTAGTGGAAAATAAGGAATGATCCCTACACCTTGATCAAGACAAAGGGAGAGAAGCTCATTCTCCGGGGTCCGATCCGCTAAGGAATAGCTACACTGAATTGAAATATATTTGGCGAAGCCCCGTGCCTCACTAATTCCAATCGCCTTCATTAATTGCCATGCTGTATANNAGTTGGAAGCCCCGATATAGCGTACTTTTCCCGAAGATACCATATCGTCCAAGGTCCGTAACGTCTCTTCAAGTGGCGTATAGGGATCGAAGGTGTGAATCTGGTATAGATCGACATAGTCCGTCTTTAGGCGGCGAAGACTATCTTCTAATTCCTGCCTCAAATGGCGCC
>DOJM01000471.1:5023-6328 GCA_003529225.1 Paenibacillus sp. | reverse complement strand
CTGCTTTCGACCGGGACGTACTTGCCCAGCGCTAAACTGCGAATGCTCGGACATGCATTTGGACTAGTATCATCATATGTATCCGGAACGAATTTATGACCCATAATCGCGCATTTTGCAATGTAATTTCTAAAAATTAGTTGTGCGCGCCGCAAGGCGTCTGACGCCCGGAAGCTTACTCATCCATCATATGAGATAGGATTTATTGATAGAACTATTTTAGTGGATATGCATGAAGGAAATTTTAGAGTATGTCATCTACATCCTTTTGCCTCTAATTTTATACGATTACGATTTTTCATGAATTATTTCTAGCTTGAGCTGAATCTCCTTTCTTACCATCATTTCTAGCAATCCAGTCTTACGCGCTATGACAATTGAGCTTCTGTTAAGGCCCAAAACAATAAAAAACGCCTAATTCCTCGGATAAAACCGAAGCCTAGACGCTCTTAAACTTTATCTTTTACTTTAACTTGGAGGCTGCGGAATAGGCTGATTGTTAATCCATAGATACGGCAAAGACTTCACGGGCACGTAATAGGAAGCTTCCTCCAAATCTAGCCGTAAATCTTTTTTCTCGTCATGTTCTCCACCATTCTTATCGATGGCAGCCATAATATCAAAGACATAATCTACATAGACTGTTCCAGCCTTATCCATGATGAAATCAAGAACCTGACCTGAATAGACGCTAGTTAATGATATGGAGCTTGTTCCTGCCTTCTTAGGATCAATGGTGTATAGTCCTGGATATAGCTCATCAAGTATGGGCAAAGAGCCGTCATGAGCTAATTTATAACGATTAATCTGACGCTGCACATCATTCACCTTCTGAACGGTAACAAGATCCATAACCTTAACAACAGGATCGCTTTCCTCATTCAAAATAAGGAAATAAGCGCTTCCGCCCTGTTCAAAAGCCGTAGCCGGAATACCATCCAAATATCCTTTATTGTTCAGCTTGCCCAGGTCTATCCGGAACTTCTCATATCTTGGAGTAGTTTCATCCGCATTAAGGATCGGAAGCACACCTTCCTCTTGTTGAAAATCATCAACGGCTGCTTGTATCCGCTTAACACTTTCTCGATAATTAACGCTGGCACGCTTTTCTTCTCCAGGATAAAGACATCCCGAAAGAGTAAGAGCGATTGACACCACTACCAGAAAAAGTCTTGCTCCTGCCTTTAGTTTCTTCTTTCTTCGTATAAACTCCAACCGAGTCCCTCCCACGGTGACAACCTAGCACTACCATAGCTCATCTTCTTCCCCACGCCGCGCAGCTTCAAGCTTACGGCGTACAGCAGC
>DOJM01000471.1:2377-4954 GCA_003529225.1 Paenibacillus sp. | reverse complement strand
CCAAGCTTACGTCGTTCAATATCCCCTGGCGGTCTCAGTGCTGTGGCCTCTTCATTCGCAATTTTAACCTTGCACATCAGACAGCCTGCTTTGCCTCCACAGCGAGTGGTAATCGTCACTCCGGCTTTACGGGCTGCCTCCAGTAACGAGATACCGCAATTCACCACAGCTTTACGACCTTCAGGTTGAAACATAACGGTGACGCCATTTTGCGATTTCATGATGGTACTTCCTTCCTCAACATTATGTAACTGCTTACATAATTGAAACAACTCCGCCCAATAGGCCAACTAACATGATGACAAACGCAAGGATAGACAGCAGTGCTTTAAGCAGTCCCTTTGTTTTGCTCCGAGCAAAAGTTATCAGAAATACAGNNTTTTTGTCATCGGATCCAAGGTCAAAGCCCCCATTCGCCTGTAATATATTAGGGATTATTATATCATGACCTTATCCTATTCTGTAAAAAAACATCATTTTTTATATATTATTATTAAGATATTTTAGCTGCAAGAGCTTTACAATAAATAAAAAAAGAGCAAAAGATAACAGAATCTCATGGATTCAGAATCTTTTGCTCACCCAACCTAAAGCTATTTTTTAAGCATCATTTTCATTAAAGACTCCATTGTGCCGGAACCTGCGCCGCCTTTTTTGACGGCATTAATAATTTCCTGCACAGTAGCTTCGCTGACCGGCACTTTCGCCATCGATGACACCTGCTTAATTAACTGGCGGAGCTGGGCTTCATTCTGCGTAGTTCCTGGTTTGACCGTACTGGCTAGTTTTTTAACGGCACTTTCCGTAATGTTCTTGCCCGCCTTTTTGTTAATGGCGTTCAATGCATCCTTGGAAAAATCTCTGTTCACTTTTCATCCCTCCTCCGTCAATCCCCAATACAACATATGAGAATTTGCGGAAAAANNAAACAGGATCAGGAATGCCACTGCTCCCAAGTTTCCTGAGATATCGCCTCAAGCTCAGGTTTACGATCACGGCCCATCAGAGCTTCGACAGCACTTCGTGGACTTCTACCTTTAAAAAGGACATGATAAATTTGATCTGTAATAGGCATTTGGACCCCTAGCTTGATGGAAATGGCATAAGCTGCCTCCGTGGTACGAATACCTTCGACAACCATTCCCATCGACTCCAGCACCTCATCCAGTGGTTTCCCTTGCCCGAGCATAAAGCCTGCACGCCAGTTACGGCTGTGCTGGCTCGTAGCAGTCACTACAAGATCGCCAACACCTGCAAGCCCTGCAAAGGTCAAAGGATTCGCTCCAAGTTCGACTCCCACCCGAGAAATCTCGGCCAGTCCACGTGTCAGAAGCGCCGCCTTAGCGTTATCCCCAAATCCAAGACCATCGGATAGACCTGCACCGAGTGCAATAATATTCTTTAGTGCGCCGGCAAGCTCTACTCCTACCTGATCACGGTTCGTATATACACGAAAATCATTGTTTATGAACAATTCCTGTGCTTCAGCAGTACGCTTATCATCAGGTGAAGCCACAACAACTGTAGTAGGACACAGGCGCACTACTTCCTCTGCATGACTCGGTCCGGAGAGAACGACAATCTGCCCTTCGTCACAGCCGAGTTCTTCAGCAATAACGATGGACATCCGTTTCTTGCTTTCAGTCTCAAAGCCCTTCGTAGCATGAACGCATAGCATTTCATCCTTCCAGAACGGCTTCAGACTGCGAGCAACCTGCCGCATACCTGAAGATGGGGCTACAATAACAACCGATTTAGAACCGGAAACTGCGGTCTCCATATCGGTGGTTGCAATGATGTTTGCGGGCAGGGAAATCCCAGGTATNNCTTGATCAGAGTTACGTGTCCACAGATAAACTTCCGAGTGATTCGCAGCCAGCACACTTGCCAGCGCAGTTCCCCAGCTCCCCGCTACTAGTACGGTTACTTTATCAGACAACACGATTCCCTCCTTTTACTTTTGCGCCGATCTTGTTCTCACGGCCCTCTACAATCTTAACAATGTTCGTCCGGTGCCGCCAGAAGGCAAAAACCGCGATGATAATACTGGTCCAGAGCACAGGCTGTGTAAATCCTGTCAACAATAGAAAGACCGGTGTCAGCGCGACAAAAATCAAGGAGCCAAGTGACACGTAACGAGTGATAAAGATAGATCCTATGGCGATGACACCGGCGAACAGTGCAGGCCATAAACACAGTGTGGCCATAACACCGATCGTAGTAGCGATGCCCTTTCCCCCACGGAAACGAAAGTAAAGCGGCCAGTTATGTCCGACAATGGCAGCGATTCCGCAAAGAGCAGCAACCCAGGTTCCCCAGCCACCTACCCAAGTTCCTAACCAAACTGCAGCAACACCCTTCAGTACATCCAGCACTAGCACAGATATCGCAGGACCTTTTCCCAGTACACGCAGTGTATTGGTAGCCCCCGCATTGCCGCTCCCATATTGACGGATATCAATTCCCTTTAGTAGCTTGGCGAACAGCACACTAAAGCTGACAGAACCAAGCAAATAGCTTACAACGATAACCAGAAGTTCAAGCGCCACACTTCTTCTCCCCTAACCTTCGTTTTCG
>DOJM01000471.1:0-2292 GCA_003529225.1 Paenibacillus sp. | reverse complement strand
GACGGCCTTTGTCAGTTGGAGGAGGGTTAATCGCAATAGCATCCGATACAACATCGTTCACCAGATGCGTAGTAATGCGTAGTGCATGCTGTTGAGATACATGCTGTACCACTGGTAGCAGTTTTTGCAGGCGCTGTTTAGTTAAAGCCGACAAGAAGACAACCGGTGCGTAACTCATAAACAAGAAATGGTCACGAATCTTAGACTCGAAATTCTGCATAGTCTTGTCGTCTTTCTCAATGGCATCCCATTTGTTCACAACAAAAATAGAGGCTTTACCGGCTTCATGTGCATATCCAGCAATATGCTTGTCCTGGTCGATGATGCCCTCTTCACCGTTAATTACAACGAGAACCACATCAGCCCGTTCAATCGCACGCATCGCACGCATAACACTGTATTTCTCAATGTTCTCATATACCTTGCCTTTTTTGCGTATACCTGCAGTATCGATAAGGACATAACGTTGTCCATCACGTTCAAAAGGCGTATCAATAGCATCGCGAGTAGTACCTGCAATATCACTAACGATAACGCGTTCTTCACCCAGAATTGCGTTAACCAAAGAGGACTTACCTACATTCGGACGGCCAATCAAAGCTACACGAATGACATCGTCATCATATTCATCATCTATTTTCTCTGGCAGACGTTCTACGACAGCGTCCAATAAGTCACCGAGTCCTGTACCATGACTACCGGAAATTCCAATTGGATCTCCAAAGCCTAGGCTATAGAACTCATAAATATCATCTGCACGCTTCATATTATCCACTTTATTGATAGCAAGAACGATCGGTTTACCTGAACGGAACAGAATCTGAGCTACCTCTTCATCTGAATTCGTCACACCACTCTTCGCCTCACACATAAATACAATAACATCCGCTTCTTCAATCGCCAGCTCCGCTTGAACGCGGATGGATTTCAGAATCGTGTCATCTCCATCAATTTCAATACCTCCGGTATCAATCACACTGAACGACTTACCGTTCCAATCTGAAATACCATAAATCCGGTCACGTGTAATTCCCGGTTTATCTTCTACAATGGCCAATCTATCGCCAATCAGCCGATTAAAAATCGTCGATTTCCCGACGTTAGGCCTCCCAACGATTGCCACAACGGGTCTTGCCATATTCATTCCTCCTGTCATCCTTACGATTCTCATCATAGCAAAAAACATTAAAATTGGCTAACACTCATGTTAGCTTCAATAAATTCTTTCTGTCAGTGGAAAAAGAGAATCGGCGACCCCCCGTATCGAGGGCTCGCCGATTACTTTACCCGTATATTCAAAAAGCTGGATTAGTTATTACCTTTGAATTTGTCCAACTTGTCTCCAAAACGTTCAGCAAGCGTAAAGCTAAGGCCTTCGTTGCTTAGAGAAACGTTAGGGTTATTCAATACTTCTTTAGGAGCTCTGTCTCTGCTGTTGCTGCGTTCAGGTCTAGCAGTAGGTGCTGGAGCTTCTTCAGTTTCTTTGATGCTCAGGCTAACACGTTTCTCGGATGGATTGAAGTCCAGTACTTTTACTTGTACTTCTTGTNNGGTCCTTCTTTCAATACTTCGTGTGGAGTAGCAATGTGTTTGTGGGAGATTTGTGAAATGTGCACAAGACCTTCCACACCTGGAAGCAATTCAACGAATGCTCCGAAGTTCACAAGACGTTTTACAACGCCTGTTACAACATCACCGATGTTGATTTCGCCAGCAGCAGAATCCCAAGGACCTGGAGCAGCAGCTTTAATGCTCAGGCTGATTTTTCCTTTTTCAGGATCAACCTTAAGTACTTTAACACGTACTTTATCACCTTCAGAAACTACATCAGAAGGCTTCTCTACGTGATTCCAAGCGATTTCGGATACGTGTACAAGACCGTCTACTCCGCCAACATCAACAAACGCGCCGAATTGGGTCAGACGTTGTACAGTACCTTCAATGATTTGACCTTCAGACAGTTCAGCCATAATTTTAAGCTTGTTGGCTTCGAACTCTTCTTCAAGAACTTCTTTAGCGGACAGGATTACTTTGCTGTTCTCACGGTCAAGTTCTTTCACTTTGACGCGAAGGGTACGGCCTTTGTAATCGCTGAAATCTTCAACGAAGTGACGTTCAACCATGGAAGCTGGGATAAATCCACGTGCTCCAACATCAGCTACTAGACCGCCTTTAACAACGTCAGCCACAGTAACTTCGAAAGCTTCTTGGGAAGCAAAGTACTTCTCAAGATCTTCCCATGATTTTTCGCTATCAACAGCACGTTTGGAAAGAACAAGGCTTTCCTTGTTG
>DOJM01000312.1:16976-18155 GCA_003529225.1 Paenibacillus sp. | reverse complement strand
AGCATATTCCGGAACTGGAGGAGATCGCTGCTAGAGTTGCAGAGGTTTATAAAATCCCCTTCAATTTCAATATTCAAATGAAATACAATGGAGATATTCCAAAGTTGTTGGAAATTAACCCACGAATGTCCGGTGGACTGCATATGTCATGTCTGTCAGGGATTAACTTTCCTTATTTAGCCGTCAAAAGCGCACTCGGTGGTGAGGTTCAGCCTATGAATTTTGAAGGAGATGTACTGGCCAGCCATCTGGAGCAACCGATGATTATGAAAATAAACGGCCAATCTGTCATTCCGGATGCTGTGAATTGAGCGTTCATAAAGTCGCTCACAAGAGGTGAGAACAATTCAGTTTAAATCGAAAGTATTGCTTTACGCCGGTA
Source organism: Paenibacillus sp. (assembly GCA_003529225.1). Lineage (GTDB taxonomy): Bacteria > Bacillota > Bacilli > Paenibacillales > Paenibacillaceae > Paenibacillus_AQ > Paenibacillus_AQ pseudetheri. The sequence continues at coordinate 17,773 of DOJM01000312.1, read as the reverse complement.
TCGGCTACGTTGTCGCTGTATTAACGAGCTCTTTTCTGCCCGAATTCATCTCTCTGCTGTTGCCTTTAGCGGGTGCAGGGATANNCCAAGAACCAATCTCCCAGCGGAGGTGTCGCCAGCAGGCCCTGTGACGACACCTATTGCTAAGGCACCCGCTGCGAGTGCTCCTCAATTAAGCAACACGACAAATGATACTACATCAGGTAATCACAGCTATGACGGTAGAACTGAGAGCGCGGTGAAGATTGGACCGGAGTTCGCTCCGGTTGTAGAGTATCTTAGCATTCTGGAAGATATGATCATCTCAGAAGGGCAAAAGGATACGCTGGACAATGAAATTGTCGAGAAATCACTGGCACTCTTCGCAAGGCTTCAACGCGTAATTCCACTGCTGCAGGAGCTGAATAATGGCGAGATTAATCATACCGTCCGCAGATTGATTCTGAAGGATTTAAATGGTGTAATTAACCCGTTCTTACGCCTAGGCGGTGAAGCAAAGACGAAGAATCGGAGAATGCTGCTGAACGGTCTAAGAGATGTCGATTCCAAAATATCAGATATCGCGTCCACGATCGAACATAAAGACCTGATGGAACTTCAGACGAAGGCGGAACTGATTCATCAGCGGTATAGCAGTTCCGAACTATAGGAGGGAATCCCATGTCCACGCAGTTGATCCAATTAAAAAAAGAAGATGAACAAAAGGTAGTCGAGGAAGCGGCACAATTAATTGAGAAGGTATCCCAAACGGATACTGTTACACTGGATTCCTTGATGGATGATATCGGTAAGCTCGG
>DOJM01000312.1:2236-16970 GCA_003529225.1 Paenibacillus sp. | reverse complement strand
AGCTGGATCGCCCAGTGAATGACTTGATGTCAGGCAAACGCGTTGAAGTGCCTAACATGATTATGAAGCTACGGAACGAGTGTGAGAATCTGCAGCAAAGTAAGAATGTGAGCTTCTTCGGCAAGATGCTGCGCAAGAGTCCGATGAAGAACTATGTGTACAAATATCAGTCGGTCCGCACGAACATTGATGCCATTGTTACAGGGCTTCGCGATGGTAGAGATACCCTCGAAGAGAGCATTGTGAATATGCGTCAGCTGAAACGTACTTCCATGGAAGAGATCTATAACCTACAGACCAAAATTGCTTTCGGCACTAAGTTGAAAGAGTTGTTCGAGGTAGAGATCGCAAAGCCTGAGAATGAGTACCGTAAAGCTTATCTGGAGCGCGGTTTGCGTAAAGTGATGGTTCGAATTCAGTCGATGACAGAAATGATTCTGCTGTATAATCAAGCGATTGCTGCTACAGATATTATTAATGACAATAATGACAAGCTGATTGATTCCGTGAATAATGCTATTGATAAGACCTCTAATCTGATCACGGTGTCGGCAATNNGACGAATAAGACGATTGAAGATCAATTTAAAGAAAATGCACGTCTGCTGCGTACCACTACGGAGAAAACAACCGAGTTGCTGTCTAAGCCTTCTATGTCTATGGAAGCTGTGAATCAAGCGATCGGCGATCTGCTTAGCGCATTAGACACTTCAGAACAGTCTAACCGTCGTATTATTGAGAGTTGCCAGGATTATACGTCTAAAATGACGGCAATCAATACTCAATTAGGCAATCGTTTAGGGCTGAATGAGGCAGACAAGCCTCAGGCACTGAAACAAGGAGAAGCTGAGAATCAACTGAGCAGTTTCTTGAACTAATTGTTTCTGACAATGAAGAAATACAGAGAATAGATCGAGAAACCTGTTGAATTTATTCAACAGGTTTTTTTGTATACCGCTATCGCTCAATCATAAAGCCCTATCTTCACACATAAGTTGTCACAAGACTACATGTGGAGGAAGTGAGGATAGGCATATGATCTTAGGGTGCTTGATACTCGTGCTTATCATCGTAGCCAGCAGTGAAAGAGCAGAAGCGATTACAAAAATGAATGAGGATACTTAGGATTTTTACCATGATTTGGTTCAAGTAATTTCCAGCTGGTTATTGGGTATAATAACGCAAGATTGCACGATTAGCCCATTACTAGCTGGAAAACCCAAATTCCTAAGGAGGTCACATGGAGAACGAGGCGCTGCTACAGGTTGAACAATTAGCACTTAAGAAACAGAAGATCTATCGGCAAAGTATATTGCGCTATATTGCCAGAGCCATGCTGGCCAGCATGTTTATAGGGTTCGGTGTAATTGTAGCGTTCAAGACAGGCAACTACTTCTATATGGTGCATTCACCATTTGCGTATCCAATGGCTGCGATTACTTTTGGAGCAGCAATCATCCTAATCTCATACGGTGGGGGGGACTTATTTACCGGAGATACTTTCTATTATACGTACACGGCTTTGAGACGAAAAATGAAATGGTCTGAGGTTGTACGCATGTGGGTCATGAGTTATATCGGTAACATTCTTGGTGCTGCTGCATTTGCGCTGTTGATTTTTTTAACAGGATTGTTTTACAGCTCTGATGTAAATGGTTTTTTACTATATGTGGTTGAGCATAAGATGGAGGCTCCGGCAGGCCAGCTTTTTTTCCGTGCTATCCTCTGTAACTGGCTCGTCTGTATGGCTTTTTTCATACCGATGAATATCAAAGGCGATGGGGCTAAGATGTTCGCAATGGTCTTATTCGTATTCTGTTTTTTCATCTCCGGTTATGAGCATAGTATTGCCAATATGTGTACCTTTGCGATTGCATTAGTCCTGGACCATCCCGGAACAGTTTCGTGGGGCGGTGTAGTACATAATCTTGTGCCCGTTACAATCGGAAATCTGATTGGTGGAGGAGTTCTGATGGGGGTTATGTATTATTATGTGAACAAACCTTTTCTTGACGACACGAAGCATTAAGAAGTACCGGTTAACGCGCAACTTCGCTCTTAAAAAGGGCGGAGTTTTTTTGTGCTGCAAGAAATTTATTCGCATTGGGATATTTTGATTTTTTAGGGTTCAAAAGGATTAGGGGGAAAGAAGTAGAATACATATTAGTATTACAAAATTGAAGATTATACAGAATGGGGTAAGGCTTTGGAAAAGACAACAGGAGTACTGACGGATGAGACTATTATTAAGGCTTCCAATCAGCATTGCATTGATCAAGGAATAGATCCAGAGCAGCCTCCTATTTTTCCGAAATGTTATGCTGCAGATGAATTGGGGTCACAACTCCATGTATATAGTGAAGTGATTGAGGTTATTGATTTTTTTGTAAACAAGTTTCTTTCTTCAGTAAAAGGCAATCCGATCCTTGTTGCCATATCGGATGATGCAGGTTATATATTGGCGTTCAAAGGGGATCCGACAATTATTGATCTCGTAGGGCAGGTTGGCATCAAAGAAGGTGTGCAACTAAATAAAGAAGTGGGTACAAATTCAATTGCGTTGTGTCTCGAACACCAGCGGCCTTTTCAGTTGAAGGGACAAGACCATTATCATCAAATTCTTCATCGTTTAGTGTGCTGCACGGCTCCTTTTTATAAAGAGGATGGGCTTGAAATATTGGGGACGATATCATTTATGGCGGATATAGATGTAGCGCATCCCCACTTATTGCCTTTGCTCTGTACCATGGCTGACTCCATCGAACGCGAGATATTGCTGCGTAGAGGGAATGCTGAGCTTCAGCTTTTAAATCGAATCTTATTGGATACCAATTATTTAGGTGTTATTATAACGGATGAACTCGGAACGATCGTCAATATAAATGAAAACTGCTTAACCATGCTTCATTTGGATGGTGAACATCAAGAATCTGTTATCGGTGCCAGTGTCTTCGAAATGCGGAATGTGGGCGCTTATTTTCAGCATGCCATTCTTCAGCAAGAGGCATGTGCCGGGCTGGAAGTGATTCAGGAGAGTAATGGTTTGTTTGAGCATTATATGCTGGATGTACTTCCGGTTTACGATTCGAATGCATGCTTGGCTCGTGTGATTGGGAGTCTTCGTAATATCACAGAGATGAAAAAAACGGAAGAAGTGCTGCGCAATACAGAGAAGCTAGTGGTCGCTGGACAACTGGCCATGAGTATCGCACATGAGATTCGAAATCCGCTGACTACAGTCAAGGGGATGCTTCAACTGGCCAATAAAGATTCGCAACTGCTACATTACGATCTTATAATGTCAGAAGTAGAAAGAATGAACCTCATTGTGAGCGAGTTCCTCATACTAGGTAAACCGCAGGCCGCGCATTATAGGGTAGAACAATGTAGCGCGATTCTGCAGGAAGTGCTGAGCATCTTTGCGATTCAAGTGGAGATGAATAATATATTATTGAACACGCAAATCCATTTTGATGCTAATATCGCGTGTGATCGTAATCAGATTAAGCAGGTCTTCCTAAACATCCTAAGAAACTCAATGGAAGCCTTGCCCTTTGGCGGAAGCATTACTGTTGCCCTAGATATGGAGAATGGCTTCCAGACAATTACGTTCAAAGACAACGGAGAGGGTATGAACCAGGAAGTACTGGATAAATTAGGTCAGCCTTTTCACACGACCAGAGGTGACGGTAATGGACTGGGAATCATGATTGTTAAAAAAATAGTGTCTGGACATAGAGGACGTGTGGCCATAGCAAGTGAAGAGGGTGTAGGTACAGCCGTTACGATTTATCTGCCAATAAAATAAAGGGCCCTGTCTTTGCTATTTCTTCGTCATGCAAGCAGTAATTCATAATAAAAGACTCTTCCGCCCAAGCAGGCTGGAAGAGTCTTTTGTTTGGAGATAGTCTACCACTTGGATCCGCCTGATGAATTTCGGCCGGACTTCCCTCCGCCGCCCCAAGAAGAGCCGCCGGAGGATCTGCCACCGCTGCCGCCTCCACCCCAGGAGGAGCCACCGGAGGAGCGTCCTCCACCGGATGAAGGTGGGCCAGAGGACATTCGTTTGCGAGCCTGCGCTCGACGTTGCTGTTCTCTCATCATAGCTAATTGAGATAGTCGTTCTTCTTCTTCCTTCTGACGAACGAGTCGGTTTGCTTCATTCACAAAGGAAGTGATTTGTGAATCATAAGAACGGCCAAGGGATTCCAGTTCCTCAAGATTATAAGGCCGGGATGCCAGGCGATGTTCCAGTGCACTGTATTCCGGCAGTAAGGATAGCTCGAAGCCAATTCTAGAAGATAACCCTCTGCTATGCAGCATTCGCTGGTTCGTTTCCACCCGGCTTTGCCCTTCGGAAAAGAGGTGAGTGACCTTATCTAGTCTTTCATGAAGTGCATTTAGACTTTCTGAGATACCATCGAACTGTCTTGCAGCCTCATCCAGTAAAGCTAGCAGTTGCTCAAGCGCATTGTGGGCCTTATCATATTCGCCGCGCTCATCACTGGTCCAATTCTCAATCTGCGCCACTTCACTAGCACCTTCCCGAAGGCGTGTGCTCCACTCTGTAAGGATGTTTTCCACTGTTGACACGTGTTGTTCTTCAAAATACATACGTGCTTCGGTAATCCGGCTTTGCAGTCCGTCACGCCGCTGTTTTAATTGGCTCCATTCGGTGCGGAATGTCTCTAAATCTCTGCGGTTGTTCTGCCGAAGGAGTGCTTGTTGTTCTGTCATAGTAACAGCCTCATCCAGGAGAAGGTCAAGAGTAGCGCCAATCTTACGCACCTCATCCATATCTCCAACACGCAGCGGCGCTTCAAGCGTCAGCGATTCTGCGCGGGCTTGTTCCAGAACGTCAAATGGTTTTACCTTCATGTTGTGGAGTGAATTCTGCTCGATGATGTTTGTGATTTTCGCACGGGCTGCAGCTAATACCGTAGGGAAATGGTTTAGCTTATCATCGTAGAGATCGATATCCTTCAGGTCTTGTTCGATCTTTTCTTGGCGTTCTTGTGCATCCTCGGTAATTTCTTGTGCAGCAATAGGGTCAAAAAGCTCCAATTGATCTGCCTTAGAGGTCTCCTCGGCAAGCTCCTTAAGCTCTTCTACAATTTCTTGGAGTGCATAGCCAGTTTCTTTAACTGCACCTTGTAGCTGTTCTTCAAGCTCTGGCGTATCCTCTTTCAGTTCTGTAATACGCTGTTTAACATTGCGATCTGCTTCCCTGATGACAGCGATGTTCTTCTCTTCCTCCTCAAGCGCTGCGCGGAAGGAGGCCTCTGTCTGCTGTGATTGTTCCACGGCCGCCTTAAGGGCAGTCAAACGATAGAAGGGTGGCTGTACACCGTGCCCATCACTTTGAAAAGAAGAGATTTCAACGAGCTTTGCAGACAGTCGTTTTGAAATGCCTTCTACCAGCACCTCGGTTTTCCCCTGAACGATCCCCTGAAATGGCTTTAATGACTCCAGTGCCCGATTCGCTTGGACTAGCAAATTAGATAACTGCTCCTGTTGCTCGCTTAGTTGTTTGCGTCGGCGCAGGCCTGTGATCACTATGAATAGTACAAGTAGTATTAGTACGATTCCGATGAGAATGGCGGCAATCGTAAACATGGAGCTACTGGAGCGGCTTCCGGTACTGACTGAGGTAACTGGATTGCCGGATGTTCCTTTCCCTTTACTACTGTCCGTACTGCCAACTGCGCTGCCACTACCTGCACTTCCTCCAGCATTTCCGGTACTCTCCCCGATGGAATGGACCGCTTTAATTAAAGCGTTTGTCCCTCCAGCGAAGTCTCCTTCTCTGGCATAAGGGATGAAATAAGTATCAAGCAGCGCTGTAATGGCAGCACTTCCTGAGTTCCCTCCCTGATTTTGAGACCAGGCATTTAACGAGGTTTGAAAGCCAGGATTGTTAAAATTAAGTTCAATGGACTGATCGCCAGCGGAGATCAGCAAGAGAATATCGCGTGTGGACAGTCCCCATGAGGCGTAAGTATCCTCGGCGTATTTATCGGCCGGAGTGCCGTTTAAGGAATCTACGGTGAGTACATGCATAGTAACGAGATCTCCAGTGGCAGCAGCAGAAATGGACGTCGCTTCTGCGGAACTAAACATTCCAGCTGTATCGGTTACTAATCCCTGTTGAGCAGGGATTTCGGCGGCATATGCACCGGGTATCCATAACACGCTGATCAATAAGAATAAAGCTATATACTTTTTCAAGCTGACACGCTCCAATCTGAAGGACTTTGTATTCAATATATTATGCTGATAATTATACTATATCATTAAACCTCACGTGACCCGGAGTTCTCCTATTCTTACATGGCCCCGGATCGTATCAGCAAAAAAAGCCGCATTCCTGAAAAGGAATGCGGCGAATATGCAGAGGTTATCTTGTCGGCAGACAGAGAATGTATTGCAATTTGAATTTAATTTCTTTTTGCCATTTTAAATCTCCAACTTTAACGGCAAGATTGAGCAGATCCAGATAATCGTCAACCTGTAGTGTTGTTCGGGTAGAGGTAACGTTCATGGGTGATCAGTCTCCTTTTAACTTAAATATAGTAAAGTGAAATCAATAACTTATTTAATAATGATAATCATTATCAACTTGTATCATTATTGCTATTATCCACATTTTCCATCTAAAAAGCAATATAAAAATGTAGCATCCCTAATTTTATATAATTTGCAAAGGGAAGGGGGTATCGATGGGATTTGCGTATATTGTGTGACGAGGACGGAAATAGCAGGGGTATTGACATATTTTGTCGAATATAATTAAGGATATTACTGTAAATTCAGTAAAAAGGGGGAATGAACGATGAAGCAGTGCAAACTGTTGCTTCTGATTAGCATTCTGTATATGCTCTTACCTCCTACTGCCATTCACGCCGAAAGAAAGGAGATTGAATACCAAGTAGAGCTGGAATATCCACCTTATAAATATGTTAAAGATGGGTACATAACAGGTTTTGATATGGAATTGAGTAGTATGATCTTTGAGAAGCAGGATTACGACGTCCATTACAGTACAGGGAAGTGGCCTGATGTGTATAGTCGGCTCATTCAGGGAGATATCGAAACTGCGGGTCTAATGGCAATAACCGAAAGACGAAAACAAGAGTTGTTATTTTCAGAACCTGTTTTCAAAAGCTATATTTCCATCTACGTAAGGCGAGGGCTTAAGGGTGAGATCGATTTAAACACGTTGCAAAAGTATAAGATAGGTCTAGGAAACGGGCAGTATTCTGAAACAGTACTGAACGGGAAGCTGGGAATTAATGATTACGTAGAATATGCAACGATTCCTGAAGCCTTGGAGGCTTTAGATAAAGGGGAGATCGACCTTCTATTTGAGAATCAGGGGGTGGTCGATTATCTGCTCGTTGAACAAGAGAAGACGGATAGTATTATAAAGGAAATCGGCGATCTTTACCCCAGGGATGTAGCTTTTGCAATCAATAAGTTCACCCCGGAGTTAGTTTCTTATATCAACGAAAGATTGGAAGAATTGCAGGATTCGGGTGCTTTTGAAGAATTGTATCAGAACCATTTCTTCGCTCATTCTGATTATTATAAAGGCATGATCCACAAGAGATTGGTATACGGAGCAATCGTTCTATTCTGTCTTCTTATTCTTAGTTTAATTCTGCTGAAATTGTATAATAACCGTTTACGGCGTGCTGTTTATTCTGAGCATCAATTTTTTGAGGATGTTATAGAGCATAGTGGTATGGTGGTTTGGGCGGTGCAGGCAGATAAAAAGGTAGTGCGGTTTAACAAGTTCGCTGAGCGGATGACGGGTTTAAGTGAAAAAGAGGTACTGGGAGTAAATATTGAGGATATTGATGGACTGAAAGGTAGTACGGCTGCTATCCGGGATCTTCTGATGCGAGCGATACGACTCGAGTATGTTAGCAATGTAGAACTTAAGCTCCCAGACCATTCACCTGAAGCGCGATATTTCTCATTTCGGACAGCATTATTAAAAGGACTCGATAAGCAGGCAACCGATATCTTTGTACTTGTAGGTGTGGATATCGATAATCGTAAACAGAATGAGCTGAGGCTACAGCTAAGTTATAGGGAATTGGAAAATACTTACGAAGAGTTGTCAGCGACTGAAGTTGATCTGCAGGAACAATTTAATAAGCTCCAAATCAGTGAACGGCGTTTCCGGCTCACCACAGAAGGCTCTGGTGCATATATGTGGGAGTTTGATTTGGAGGCGAGACGTTTTAATTTATCCGATCGATGGTATGAACTCATGGGCTACAGGAAGGATGAAATCAACTCATTTGAAGATGGAGCGTTTAGTATTGTTCATCCTGATGACATTGCTTCAACCCGTAAGCTTAAACATGATCACCTGGAGGGTGTTACACCTATTTTCGAAACGGAGTTCCGCATGATTACCAAAGATAATCAGATCGTGTGGTTTGAAGTTAGGGGGAAGGCTACCGTTAATCCAAAGGATGAAGTTCTATTATTCATGGGCTCCTTGATTGATGTCAGTGAGCGGAAGCAAGCAGAGCTTAAACTGAGCAATAGCTACCAAGAACTTGGGGCGACCTATGAGCAGCTCACGACCACTCAACAGGAGCTTCTAGTGCAATATAATATGCTTCTAGACAATCAGAAACATATGCATCGTCTGGCTTATGTGGATGCGCTCAGTAATCTGCCTAACCGTTTATGTCTGCTGGAGACCATGGAGAAGTATCTAAAGCATCCGGGCGGAAAATTCGCACTACTGTTTCTAGATTCAGATAATTTCAAATACATCAACGATACCTTAGGTCATAAATCCGGGGATGTACTCATCCGGAAGGCAAGTGAGAGATTGCAGTCACTGATGCGGGAAGGAGATATGCTCTCACGGCTAGGCGGAGATGAATTTGTTATTTTTATTAAGGATACAGAGGACCGTGAGGCTGTATTGAATCTGGCAGAGCGTATAATGAGAGCGTTCAGGCACTCCTTTTTGATCGGCGAGAGCAATCTGTACGTCTCGTTAAGCATAGGGATTTCCTTTTATCCAGAGGATGGAGAGACGGCCGAACAAATTTTGAGTAATGCGGATGTGGCGATGTACCGTGCTAAAGAGGATGGCAAGGGAACTTATGTAGTCTATGACAAATCGATGCATACAGCGTTTAATGAACGAATGAATATAGAGAAGCATTTGCGCAGTGCTATGAACAACAGTGAATTTGAAATGTACTATCAGCCACAGTTGGATATCCATTCCGGATTCATCTCAGGTTTTGAGGCATTAATTCGTTGGAACAGCCCCTCGCTTGGTTCTGTATCTCCACTTTCTTTTATAAAAATTGCTGAGGATTCCAGACTGATCATCGATATTGGTGAATGGGTGCTTCGCGAATCTTGCATCTTTATGAAAGGTATTCAAGATCTTACAGGTGTTCCTTATAAAATATCGGTCAACATTTCGATTATTCAGCTATTTCAGAACGACTTTATCGAGATGGTACAGGATAGTCTGGTAGTAAGTGGCCTAAATCCAAGCTGTCTTGAGCTGGAAATCACGGAGTCTATTTTTATGAAATCATTTGAGAGTATTCTGGGTAAGCTACAGTTTCTTAAATCTAAGGGCATTAGTATCGCCTTGGATGATTTCGGAACGGGTTACTCATCACTTAGCTATTTGCAGCAATTGCCGATTTCAACGCTCAAGATGGATAAAACTTTTATTGATTCACTCTCAGAAAAAGCTAACAGCCAGTCTTTTGTGCAGTCCATTATACAGTTGGGGCATAATATGGGACTAAAAGTTGTAGCAGAGGGTGTGGAAGAGGTTATTCAGATGGATCTACTGAAGCAATTAGGCTGCGACAAGGTTCAAGGCTACCTGATTAGCAGACCTGTGCCAAAGCAGGCAGTCGTAGAGCTTTTGGAAACACAGAGGCGCTATGGGATATAGCAGTCAGATTCAAACAGATGAACACAAACAAGCCCGTGAAAAGATCCGTGGGCTTATTTGTTATGTCTTTAGCTGATTACGATTTTGTTCTTCCCCGTATTCTTAGCTTCGTAAAGTGCATCATCTGCCTTCTGAAATGTAGAGTTCTTGGAATCTGAACCTGCGAAATCGTGCATACCGATACTGACGGTTACGCTTTTACCGTTCATTTCCGGAAAAGGGGTATCGGAGATGGACGTTAGAATATGCTTCATAATCTCATGAGAATGATCAAGGTTTTTAGAAGTCAGAATGACGACAAATTCTTCTCCGCCAAAGCGAGCCGCGAAATCATCAGGTCCGACATGCTCGAGGAGGATCGCTGCAACCTTTTGCAATACGATATCTCCAACGGAGTGCCCATAGGAATCATTTACTTTTTTGAAGTTGTCGATGTCCATAACGGCTAGCTGCATCGGAAATGGATTACTCTGCTGATGATCGATCAGCCATCCTAAGTATTCATAAAACGTCTTATGATTATAAAGGTCCGTCAGAGGATCAATCTTGGATAGGCGGTCCATGATTATATTCTGAATGCGTAATTCCTGTTCTGATTTTACGGAGTTCTCCAGCGATCGCATCAAATCACGCCCACGACCGATGACTGCAAAGCCTGCTAAAGCAGTAGCAGCAAAAATAAGAACAATAATGATAGTTTGGGTGATGGGTACGTATCCGTGATTAGATGCCTTAATGAATAAAATGATCGTGTACAGTAGACAAACAGCAGAAGAGGCTATCATATAACTAGACTTCATATAAATCATGGATACAAGCAGCGGCAGCAGCATAATTAATGACACGACATACTGTTCATCATTGAGATTGATGATCAACAGAAGCGCAAATAAATGGCTCGCTACTGTAATCGCTAGCTCGGACCATAGGGGTTTCCATCTATAGATAAATTCCAGAATAATGATCAAAGTCAGTATGATGGAATCAGGAATCAGCGACTGGGCAATAAACTCTCCCATGGTTAGGGTATCNNAAGCATTGAGAAACAAACATATGAATACTTAAATCCACAATCAGGATGATCCAGAATGCATTGAGCAGCACGCGATTCCAATGGGTCTGACGAGGAGTTTGAAATGTAGTATGCATAATGTGTTCCTCTTTTCCAGTGGCAATTTGCTTATATATTCGACAATAATTACGGATTCCCTCTCGACCAATTATCTCCAAATATATTCGTATATTTCGGACCGTTCCTCTGGTATCTTGCTCGACATTAATAACGGAGTACAGCAGGTGCTGGAATCCGTTACGAAAGAGCAAGCCTCAGTGGAACGCGGGGTGAACGAGGTCGGGACGGTGAAGCTTCGACTCGATGATATCGCGTCGAGAGTCGATGAGGTAGGCAGCGCCGTAACGGAAAGCATCGATGCTGCCGCGAAGCAAGGCAAGCTGATTGATGAAGTGACAACGAGCTGAGTGGGGCAGTGGCTATCGTGAATGAGACGATTGCCAATGTGGATCTTACGCTGGAGCAGGTGACACGGCAGCGGAGCCAGATCGGGCAGCTGAACGAAGTAAGCGTTAATCTGTTAGCGGAGTCGCAATCGTTGCAGCAATCGGTTACCAGCATAGCGGGTCGAGAAGAAATCGAGATGAGCCAATACGCAGCCCGGCTTCAAGAAATGCATAGTCTCTTGGAGAATATTTCAGTGAAGTAAGAGCTGTTCTCCCCGGATACTGAAGTTCATCAAGGCGTTTTGACCTCATACATTAAAAAATTCCGGATGTACAAGCCATTTGGTCCAATCGGACGGATGGAACCTTTATCTATTCGGAACCAGCGGCTGGCCTCTTGAATGCCAAGCGACGTGATTGGTGGAATGGTGCCATAAATGAAGGCGAATTTGTCTCTAAGCCTTATGTTTCAGAAATCACTAAGCGTTCATGTATTACATTGTCCAGAGCGATCAAGAATCGTCAGGGAGATGTTGTAGGTGTTGTTGGTATTGATTTGGCGGTGTAATAAAACCAGAAAAGCAAGCCTATTATATTGGGGGCTTGCTTTTTGTTATTTTAGGTAATGCTGATCTGCACCTGTTTCCACGTCGCCTGCCAGTTCTTTTTAATAATGCGTTGTTCATAAATAGGGAGTAAGCTCGGGTTTTCAGTGAAATGTGGGGTAGGTCGTAATACTACATGAATAACATCGGAAATTCCGTGTGGAGCGACTAGGATAATTTTACCTGATGGATCAAGGGAGAGTCCAAGCGCTGTGGCGGTTTCCGGAAACTTGGATATCGCATCAACAGCTGATGTATAAGGTGGAAGTTGATTGACGGTATGCATTCTTGCTTCATTTTTAACAGACCAGGGAACATTGGGGTTTAAATCTCTTAGTGTCGCCTCCCAATCCTTCTCCACCTCCTCTTGAAGATTGCTGTCGTCATAATAAATAACATCAACATCTGGCAAAGGTGTCCGTTCTTCGAAGCCATGAAGGGTGTCCCAAATTTTTGCACGCACAAAGCCAGCGCAAACCCACCAGTCAGGTAACTGCAGCGATCTAGCATTTTCTAATATATCCATCATCCAGGGATCATTTTGTACAAGCTGAATAATATCTACCTCATGTTCTATCTTCTGCAACCCGCTCACCTCCGCATATTTGTGTTTCCAATCTGTTCATATCATACAACAAGAGTTTCGATAGAGGTATAAAAGGACAGGCTGAATGGACAGAGGCATGAACTATCTTTATAATAAATCGACATCTAGTCCTTTGGAGGCGGAGACCGTGCAATATACGTTTACGATATTACTGCAATTATTCGAAAGAGCTGCGCTATTGCTGATGTGTCTGTTTGTACTGACTCGTCTGCCGCGGTTTAAAGAGATTTTTCAAAAAGGAACCTACGCCCCGCAGGAGCTTGCCATAGCTACGGCGATATTCAGTTTATTCGCCATCTTTGGTACTTATAGCGGGATTAATGTGGAAGGTTCGCTTGTGAATGTGCGAATTATCGCCATTGTGTCCGGTGGGATTTTGTTCGGGCCATGGGTAGGACTCATAACAGGTATCATCTCAGGGGTTCATCGTTTTCTAATTGATATCGGAGGGGTAACCTCTCTTCCTTGTCTGATTACGAGTATTACCGCAGGGATTGTGTCAGGGGTAATATACCGCCGCACTTCTGGTGAACGTCGCTGGAAGGCCGGTATTTTGGCCGGGATGGCCTGTGAAGCCCTGACGATGCTGCTCATTCTGGTGATGGCCGAACCGTCGTCGCTGGGTGTGGATATCGTGTCCAAAATTGCTTTTCCGATGATTATGAGCCAGATTAGTGTCGGTCTGATTGTCATGCTAGTGCAGAGTGTAGAAGGTGAAAAGGAACGGATTGCGGCGAAGCAGTCCAAGCTGGCGCTGGATATTGCCAATAAGACATTGCCATATTTTCGCAATATTAATCCCGAGTCACTTCGTACCATCTGCCAAATTATCAAAGAAGATATCGGTGCAGATGCTGTAGCTATTTCGGATACCAGACTCATTCTCGCTTACGTTGGTGTTGGAGAAGAGGATTATACTACGACCAATGAAATTATAAGTGAAGAAACTAAAGTGACATTGTCCAGTGGTGAAATTACGATCCGTAATGACGATAGTGATTATGTGAATCCGGAGATTAAATCGCTGATTATTATTCCATTGAAGGAAAAAGGCGAAGTGACGGGAGCGCTCAAAATCTATTACACCAGAGCCCACAAGATCACTTATTCTCTACAAGCTATGGCTGTAGGTTTGTCGCAAATGATCTCTACGCTAATGGAAGTATCGCGGGTTGAGGGCATTAAAGAAATGGCGAACAAAGCGGAGCTAAAGGCGCTGCAGACAAGCATTAACCCACACTTTTTGTTCAATGCGCTGAACGCGATTGCGTCCTCGATTCGGATTAACCCGGATAAGGCGCGCGAGCTGATCGTGAATCTGTCCGGTTATATGAGATACAATCTGGAGTTGACGGATGAATTCATTGATATTAAGCGCGAGCTGCAACAGGTTCAACAATACGTAGAGATTGAAAAAGCTCGCTTTGGAAGCCGGCTTAATGTCCTCTATGATATTGATGAGGTTCAGGTTCGGATTCCGAGTCTGATCATTCAGCCGCTTGTAGAGAATGCGATCATACATGGCATACTAAAGGTAAGAGGGACGGGAACCGTAACGATTTCTGTAAAAGATCAAGGCGATAATGTGCGAGTGGGCATTCGGGATACCGGAGCTGGCATCAGCGAAGAAACCATAGAGAAGGTCTATGCTGGTGATATGCCGGAGAATAAGATCGGACTGTTTAATGTACATCAACGGGTCAAGCTCATCTATGGAACTGGTCTTACGATTCAGAGGCTCAATAAAGGGACGAACATTTATTTTGATGTCAAAAAGGAGGGCCTATGAGAGCAATNNACATTGCCGCACAATTTGAAGATGGGCTGGATGCACTCAAATTTTTACAGGTTGAGACGGTAGATGTGATTTTCCTGGACATTAACATTCCCTCGATCGACGGAGTACTGCTGGCTCAGAATATTAGCAGATTCTCAGTAAAACCTTATATAGTGTTTATTACTGCATATAAGGAGCATGCCGCCGAGGCATTTGAGATTGAAGCGTTTGACTATATTCTTAAACCCTACAGTGAGGTTCGCATTAAGGCTATGCTGCACAAGCTAGAGGGGGCATTCGCTGCTCGCGGAAGACATGGGGAAGAGGAACGTA
>DOJM01000312.1:0-2203 GCA_003529225.1 Paenibacillus sp. | reverse complement strand
ATGAAAAGATTATCGTAGTGAATGCTGATGATATTTATTACGCCTCCGCACAAGAGAAAAGTACGAGCGTAATAACTAAAGGTGAGGAATATAGTATGGCGCTCAGTATCAGCGATTTTTATAATCGACTGCCGGAGGATCGGTTTTTTCGCTGCCATCGTTCCTATATCGTTAACCTGTCCAAAATCAAGGAAATCATCCCTTGGTTCAACAATACATACTTGCTGCGCCTGCATGATTTGGAGTTTGAGGTGCCGGTAAGTCGTAGCAAGGTAAAGGAATTCAGGCAGATCATGCGTCTATAAATGCAGTTCATTCTTCATTTTCGTCATCTCATGCCAGATTTCTCTCAACATCGGCTGATTTAGCTACAATAAAGAGGCAATAGAAGCTCTTGTAGCAGATCACGAGAGAGAAAGAAGGAATAGACCATGACTTCGACGATGGACAACAAAAACGCCAAACGGTGGCTTATCGTATTAGGAACAGTAATTATGCAGATGGGTCTAGGTACCATTTATACATGGAGTTTGTTCAATGCACATCTGGTAACAAAATTCGGATGGGAGCTTAATTCTGTTTCGATTACGTTTTCGATCACGAGCTTTGCACTCGCTTTTGCGACTTTGTTCGCAGGGAAATTGCAGGATCGTTTTGGTCTTCGCCGGTTAACTGCCGCCGCAGGGATTGTGCTTGGTTTAGGATTGATTCTTAGCTGTCAGGCGAATTCGCTTCTAATGTTCTATGTATTGGCTGGTGTAATCGTTGGTTTTGCAGACGGAACAGCTTATATCACTTCATTATCTAACTTAATTAAATGGTTTCCGAATAATAAAGGTTTAATCTCCGGTGTGTCCGTGGGTGCTTACGGAACGGGGAGCTTGATTTTTAAATATATCAATGGTAGTTTGATCGACTCGGTGGGCGTGTCTAATACGTTTATGTATTGGGGCATGATTGTTATGGTGATGATTGTAATCGGTTCCTTACTCGTCAGAGAAGCTCCAGTACAANNGCGGCTTGTATGTGTGGTCTGTATTTGATCGGTATTGTAAAAGACATCGGTGTGCAGCTGGCTGGACTTGATGTACAGACGGCTGCTAATGCGGTAGCGATGATTGCGATTTTTAATACAGCAGGGCGTTTGATCTTAGGTGCCTTGTCTGACAAAATGAGCCGTTTGAAGCTGGTAGGCGCTTCGCTTGCAGTAACGGCAGCCGCTATGTTGACTCTTAGTTATGCGACGCTGAATTTCGGACTGTTCTTCACTTGTGTAGCAGCGATTGCGTTCTGCTTCGGGGGTAACATTACGGTGTTCCCGGCGATTGTCAGTGACTTCTTTGGTCTTAAGAATCACAGTAAGAACTATGGAATCGTATATCAAGGTTTCGGTATTGGAGCTCTTTCCGGTTCGTTCATCGCCGTCTTCCTGGGCGGGTTTAAACCTACTTTCGTGATCTTTGGTCTCTTGTGTCTGCTGGCCTGCATCATCGCGATTTCGCTAAAACCGCCGGTGGAGAAAGCTGAAGAGAAGAAGGCCCTTCGGCTCAAAGCTACGGAGCGGACGGCTTAAAGGTAAAAAGATTTACAGAACGTTATGAAAAGGAGCTATCCCAGATTAGAATTGGGATAGCTCTTTTTATGTTTAAGAGGATTAAAAGATTTCGGTGATAGACCGAAAAGTTCTCTATATCAGGAGACACTACAAGATCTTGCTGCCCAGGCAAACAAAGATAAGGAGAGCGGTAATTTATTCATGAAGGCAATACCATGGAACCTGAGAATCAAGCTGATAAGATTATGGTGGCAGGCACAGAAGTGATCTATAACAAAGTAGAGAAGGAAGAGGTCATCTACGATTATCTGAATTGGTATAACGAGAAGCAGGATGCGTATTATACACTCAGCAGCTACGGAGATAAGATTTTGAGTAAGGAGCAATTTTTACTGTTGGCTGGGGAGCTGTTGAAGTAGATTCTTGTCGTTTTTGTAGTTTTATAGTTGCACGCGCTAAGTTAGTTGTACTATGTGAAATTAAAGTTAACTAATACTTTTATATAAGCCCTTTAGTTGTATTTAATACAGCTATTACTGGTTAGATTAGTGGAAATAAACGTTTTTACGGATTTTAGTTGTAGAGAATGCAATTAGGGAAGAGGGTATGAGCAGATTAGAAATATATAAGTGTATAAACTACAGTTAA
>DOJM01000313.1:2331-8830 GCA_003529225.1 Paenibacillus sp. | reverse complement strand
TGCCGATATTCGGTCTGCCATTAAGAACTGGCGCGAAGATAAGATGAGAGTATAGTATTTAGCTAGTGTGTGAAAAAACTTATTGCTGCCTTCTTATATATATGCTACTATAGCTGTAAATTAAAGGAATAGTAACGGAAGCACCGTTCAATTACCGTATCCACGGTTATTGTCGGTGCTTTTTTTGCTGTCTTTTTTTGAGGCAATAATGGATTTCTTCTTATCGAAAGGAGAGTGGTTTCATGGCGGCAAGGATTGTGCTCGCAGTGCGTGAAAGTCAATATATCGAACCATTACTGCACTATCTTNNCCTTCATCACAGCGAGTACGGAGAAATGCTGCGTATTACGGCTTTTAGCCGAATGGATGCTTTTATCGAATTTATGAGGGGAGAGGACATCCCGGATGCTGTTGTGGGGGACTCTTCTTTTATTGAGGCTTGGCTAGTAGAGGGGAAAAGCACGGTTTCATGGGCAGTTTTGAGTGAGGATGGAGGTTATCTCGGTAAGAGTGCTAAGAGTCTGGGAGGGGGAGTAATGATTGCCAAATATCAGGCGCTTCCTTCCCTCCTGGGAGCATTTCTCCAGTTATGTGAAGTCCAAAGAGGTAGAGGAGTTTCTGTGCTAGATGAAACGCTGTTACTGGGGGTTGTCTCTTCTAGCGGCAACATGGGCAAAACGACGATAGCATTGAATATGGCGAAGCAGCTTGGTGAAATGGGCCTTTCGGTGTTTTATCTGAACCTTGAGAGTGTAGACAGCAGTGGGTTGTTTCTCCGAATCCCTGCAGGTCATACGCTTGGACTAGAGCGGCTGCTATATGAAATAAAGGCCAATCGAGACAAGGATGAGGCGGATACGATCGAATTAGGACAANNTTTCAGACCAGTTATTAATGTGAAGGAAATGCTACAGATGACTTTGCAAGATACGCTCGATTTGTTAGAGCGGCTGGTTGCGGAGAGAAGCTTTGATGTTGTTATTGTGGACACCGGCAGCATCGAGGAAGAGCGTGCGAAAGCTGTGTTACAGCGAAGTGGGATTCTACTTTGGGTCCTGAAAAATGATGATGTAAGCATGTATAAGACTATGAGATGGCTGTCGCATTGCACCGATCCTAACTCTGGCATGTCCCCCCATGTGATGGACAAGAGTAAATTTGTAGTGAATTTTGCAGTGGATAGTTTGAAAGAGTGGGTGCCTCCTGAAGGAATTATCATTGAAGGCGTATGTCCCTTTATCCCATCATGGACGCTGCAACACCGTGAGGAGCTCTTTTTGAACTCTCCACAATTTCAGCGGGAAATCTTACAGTTGTGCAAGCGGATTGTAGAGCCAGCACTCCCATTAGTTTTTACCGGGAAGAACTTGCATGAATGAGGAGATGTTCAGGGCGCTGCGTAGTGAGATTCGTGCAGGGCTTGATGTGACTTCTGCAGTAGGGAACCGTGAACTTACTGGGTTTATCGAACGAACGATTCTAGAAAGTGAAAGTCTCCGTTATTTAACGGCGCAGGAAAAGCATGAGCTAGTGAAGAGATTGTTTGATTCTTTCCGAGGATTGGATGTGCTTCAGCCATTAGTAGATAATCCGGCGATCACGGAAATTATGATCAATAGTCATACTGAAATTTTTATAGAAGAGGAGGGTCAGATTCGTCGTCTTCCTTTGGAATTTGAGTCCAGCAGCAGGCTGGAGGACATTATCCAAACGGTAGTATCCGGTGTTAACAGGGTAGTAAATGATTCCTCTCCTATCGTTGATGCTCGGCTGAAGGATGGATCCCGTGTGAATATTGTACTTCCGCCAGTCTCGCTGAAGGGACCAGCGATGACCATACGTAAATTCCCGGAGAAGCCGATGACGATGAATGAATTGGTGAGCCGTGAAGCTTTAAGCCGTGAAGCAGCAGAACTTCTGCAAATCTTAGTAGCAGCTAAATACAACATTTTTATAAGCGGCGGAACGGGCTCGGGAAAGACCACCTTTCTAAATGCGTTATCTCAGTTTATCCCTTCACAGGAGAGGGTCATCACAATAGAAGATTCTGCTGAACTTCAGATTGTAACGGTGCCAAATCTTGTTTCCCTGGAGACTAGGAACGCGAATACGGNNGAGACCCAATCGAATTGTTGTGGGTGAGGTACGGGGAGCGGAATGCCTCGATATGCTACAGGCGATGAACACTGGGCACGATGGAAGCTTGTCCACAGGGCATAGTAACAGCGCGCACGATATGGTCAGTCGACTGGAGACGATGGTGT
This sequence comes from Paenibacillus sp., assembly GCA_003529225.1. Taxonomy (GTDB): domain Bacteria; phylum Bacillota; class Bacilli; order Paenibacillales; family Paenibacillaceae; genus Paenibacillus_AQ; species Paenibacillus_AQ pseudetheri. The sequence continues at coordinate 6,566 of DOJM01000313.1, read as the reverse complement.
TAAGTGCTGCGGACTTGCCGGTAACGGTTGTTCGTCAGCAAATCTCATCGGCGATTGATATTTTCGTACATTTGTCCAGGCTCCGTGATCGTTCTAGGCGAGTGATGGAGATTAGTGAGGTTGCAGGCCTGAAAGATGGAGAAGTGGTCTTGAACCCTCTTTATGAATTTCAAGAGTCCGGTGAACGAGAGGGACGGGTACAAGGAGGGCTGGTTTCTTGCGCAAACCCGCTTATGCATACAGCAAAGCTTAGAATGGCTGGTGTAACCTCCTACCCGTTATCACAGGCTGGATTCTGAATTCTAAAAGGGGGGAGAGGTAGTGCTGAAGATCAAGTTTGCTAATGAAAAACCTAAGGAAGCTGATTCCAGAGGCCATTCATTAGTGCCGGACTATACGGTATACCAGTTGACCTTGGTACAGAAAACTGTGGCTATTGCAGTAGGTGGTTTGCTGCTGTTTGGAGTGGGATATCTTTTTTATCATCATTGGATACTGTCGTTACTACTTATGCCGGGTGGGCTGTATGCACCTCGTATGCTGCGTAATTATTTGCTGAAAAGACGCCGGAGTATGCTTAATTTACAGTTTAAACAGACGTTATTTTCATTGTCTTCCTCACTCTCAGCAGGGCGATCGGTCGAGAATGCTTTCCGGGAAGCGGTCCAAGACTTACGTATGCTGGACCCAGAGGGGGGCGGCGATATGATCTCGGAGCTAAATATTATCTGTACGCGCATGGAATACGGTCAGCCAGTGGAGGAAGCGCTTCGGGATTTCAGTGAAAGAGCAGGAATGGAAGATATTGAGCGGTTCGCTGACGTGTTCACTGTATGTAAACGTACAGGCGGCGATCTGGTAGAAGTTGTGCGCCGTACGTCTACGATTATAGGAGAGAAGCTGGATATTCAGCAAGATATTGCTGTAAGCATTTCACAGAAGAAACTTGAAGCGAAAGCGCTGTTAATATCTCCACTAATCATGGTGATCTTTATGAGTTTGACTGCTGGAGACTATATGGAACCTATGNNTTAGCGATATCAACGCTTGCACTAGTAGCTTTGTTTTTATGTTATCTCTGGACTACTAAAATAATGGACATTCCGCTGTGAAGGGGATGAAATCATGCGATGGCTATGTGCAGTAGTCACTATATTTTTACTTGTTGTCTGGGCTCTGTTACGAATTAAATGCGGAAAAAGATATGACGGATTAAGAGAACTTCCTATGGAAGGATTACGACTTCGGAAGCTGGGTGAACCGCTGCTGCTGCTCATTGAGAAAAGCGGCATCGCCAGTCGTTTTCCATCGTTGATGTTCAGGATTCAACGTTCCCTGCAGCGAATTTATGGGATGCGTTACAGTGCAGAACGGACCCTGCTGTTCATGGGTGAGATGCTTAGCTACAGTTGGTTGTTACTTGTGGGTGGAAGTTTGATCACAGGGTTTAGCGGCGATCAGACAGGTCTGATTCTAGGTTTTTTCTTGGCGGTAGCTCTACCATCTGCTATGGTGAGTGATTTACATAAAAAGGTGAGGGCGAGAGAGCAGAATATTATGCTCGAACTACCAGAACTTCTGAACAGCATTGTATTGCTGGTAGGAGCAGGTGAGACCGTGCAACGGGCGATTATCCGCTGTGTGGAGAGCCACCGAGGTGATGTTAATCACCCATTGTACAAGGAGCTTAGGATCATGACCAGTGAATGGGAAGGAGGTTATTCATTTCAGCAGGCATTCGAGAATTTTAGCAAGAGATGTGCAGTGCAGGAGGTATCGTTGTTCACGACGACGGTTCTTCTGAATTATCGCAGAGGTGGAGTGGATTTTGTGTTATCGCTACGCGATCTCTCGCGGATGCTGTGGGATAAACGGAAAGCTATCAGCCGAACGCGAGGGGAGCAAGCTTCCTCTAAACTAGTCTTTCCGATGGTAGTTATGTTTTTAATAGTAATTGTACTGGTGGGAACGCCAGCATTCATGATGTTAAAAATGTAGGAGGGTGAAACTAATGATGACGACAATGTTGGGTAGTGTGAAGAGTTTTTGGAAGGACGAGGAAGGTCTGGGGACACTGGAAATGATTCTGATTATTGCTGTGCTGATTGCGGTCGTTCTTTTGTTTAAGGATAAAATTCAGGAAGTAGTGGAGGCTTTGATTAAAACTGCGGGAGAAAAGAGCCAGGAAGTATTCGAGTGAATAAGCTTAAGGACGATCGAGGTAGCTTTACTATTGAAGCTTCAATTCTATTACCAATGGTCATGTGTATTACAATGCTTCTTCTGTTCTTCTGTTTGTATAGCTACCAGAAGTCTATGCTCCTGCAAGTGGCCTCAGGGGCTACTGAGCGTGCGGCTTACAATTGGGACAACAGCCATAAAGAGGTTTCTGGCTCCTATGCTGCTGGTGAGTATGACTCCCTTTATTGGAGAATTGGAGACGATGCTTTGCTAGCCTCTTTATTCGGCGGAAAAGCTGGAAGTGATGGCGCGACAGTAGAGCTACCTGGTGAAGTGTCAGAGGAAAGTGATCTACCAGTGCTTAAACTCAGACATTCGTCCTCTATGATTCCGAATAATATGCCGGGGAATTTGAACTACGCATATTCACTTGCCGGACGGAAAGTAAGCGCTGAATTAAATCGTCTACTGCACTTACCTGTACTTGATGAAGTTTTGTCTGATGAGGCAAAGCCAACTGTAAAAACTCAATCTATCATCGCTGAGCCTGTTGAGTTTATTCGTACGGTCGACTTGATGCGTTACTTCGGGGCTAAGTTCAAGGGAGGCTCAGAGGGTACTAACGGGTCTGGAGTCCACATGGAGAAGAAAGATGCATCCGCAATGATGACCAAGCTTCAGAATAAGTGACTATTTCCTTGCTAGTGAATCTTGTATCTATTGAAGGTAAGGAGGGAGGTTTTGATGAGGAGTATCTTTACCAGTTGCCTTGTTAGCGGTAAGGGTCGAAAGAAACAGAGGCAGAGTAAGGGCAAAACGGAAGGTTCGGTCTCAATTTTTTTAATCATGGTTCTGGCTTTCGTCTTTCTATTTACCGCTGTGCTGATTGACTATGCGCGGATTGCGGCCTTCAATGTTCAGGAGGAACGTCTAGCGNNCTACGATGTTGAGCTACGAGAAAAGTATGGTTTATTCGCCTTTGGAGAGAGTGACGGGGATATGCTGCTGTCTCAGGTACTCAATGATAATATGCATAAAAGTGGTAGGAGTGACGCATTTAATCTTGTACCCTTCGCATTGGAATCGTCATCTTTGGAATGGAGCAGGCCGCTGGGTAGCTATGATGTTGTGAGTCGACAAATACTGGAGGAAATGAAGTATAAGGCTCCGGTGGATTTTGCTTTGGAATTGGCAGGTAAATTCAAGCCGATGTCAGGAGTAATGGCAGAGGCCTCACGGGCTACTGAATTACTCAGTAAGCTACAGCCGTTATATGACGAGCGGGAAGAGGCTTTGGATCTTATGTTAGAGCAGAGAAGCCAGGCTGCGGAAAGTGGAAGAAGGTTACTTCAATGGATTATGAATCCGCCTGCAGAGTCCATTTCTGCCAGTTCACTCGGAAGTATGCAATCGGCGGCGGATATTCCCGCACAGTATAGTGACTATCTTGGGAAATATTACGATGATCTTTATCGTGATAGTAAAAAGCCTGCAAAGTACACCTATCAATTGTCTCTCTATCGGAGTCGAACTACTGAGATGTTATCGCGGCTTCCTGCCTTATTAACAGTTTTTCGTGAAGATCATGAAAGATCGATGGAGGGAGCGAAAGAAGCGTTAAAGAAGGCAGAGCAATTGAATGACGAGATGAGAAATGTATTGGAACAGTCACGAATGGAGGGGGTGGATCTATCAAATGATCCTGCTAATGACTGGGATATTCCGACAAGCTCAGGAGAGATAAGCTCAGACCCGCTTAAAAAGCTACGTGAGCAGGAAGATGCACTGATTCTCTCTTCAACTGATTTAAGTCAGATGGAGAATAGTATATCCACGCAGCAAAGCGCTTACAAGGCCATTGAACCGATCGTAGCAGGAATGTCGGGTGTGCTGTATGAAGCTTTGAGTGAATATGGTGACTCCTATCAAATGATCTCTTCTGTTCTTGAAGGTTCACGCGTAGTGAATAACTATCTACAGAATTACGGTAAGAAGGGAAGTATTATCGTTAGTGATTTGGCTTTAATCGAACAGCACCGTAGCTCAGATAAAGA
>DOJM01000313.1:1143-2299 GCA_003529225.1 Paenibacillus sp. | reverse complement strand
TTAGTATCAGATCCACTTGTTAAATCTGAAGTAAGCACTAACCCATATACTGCTGGGAGTTCGGCGATGGAGGATATGGACGGAATCTATGAAGCGATGGGTGGCATTATGGGAGGAGCTAGAGATAGACTTTTTCAAACGGAGTATTCTGCTCTCTATTTTCAACATTTTGACGTTTCTAAGTTAGCTACTCTAGCACAAGGTTCTGAGGGCACAGCTGAACTTACAGACCAGCTAAAACCACAAGCACAAGAGCTGGAATACATTCTTTATGGATTCCATAATCCCGCAGGAAATGTAGCTGCAGCGTATGCTGAAATATTTGCCATGCGGCTGTCTATTCGAACGATGGAAGGTTTTATTGAGAAGGCAAGCTTAGGAAACCCATTGGCCGTCCTGGCCGCGGCACTGTTGTATGGTATACAGCAAGCTATTCAGGATATGTTGCTACTCTGTGAGAAAGATTCGATTCCTTTGTCCAAATACTTGCCGGCGCAGCTGACTTATCGCGATCATTTGCGTCTGTTCATGATGTTCCATGGAGGCGGGAATGTTCAATTATCTCGGATGCTGGCTCTCATTCGACTGNNTGAACACAGGAATAAATCCAGATGAAAGAAGGACGTATGTCTCATCGAATATTAAGCTTGGAATGCGGCTATGGTTTCTGCCGGGTATTGTGAAGCTATTGGATTATAGCGCTGGGTATTCTGGAGAAGTGCAAGGTAGTACATATATGAGAGCAGTGCAGGCTGATTTTTCATACTAGCAGGAGGTTGGTAAGGATATGGGGGACGGGTACCGTATTAGGGGGAAGACGAAGGAAGAAGGCAGCATGGTAGTAGAAGCGGCAATGGTTCTTCCGATCTTCCTGCTGTTTGTTTTGTTCCTAATTTCTATCGTACAGATGACCTTGTATTCTACAGCCTTACAAAGCACGGCATCCGATACTGTGAAATCTATTTCAACGCATATGTACCCGGCAGCTTTGGCAGTGCAGAAATGGGGAGCAACAAGCGAAGCAGGTGCTGATCCTGTGAAGGGTGGCTCGGATCTATCCTCTGGCAATCAAGCTGAATCGAATTGGACGATTCCTCGCTTGTCACTTACAGATTGGGGCAGTAGTTATGCAATGTCATTACCTAAGCCGCTGAAT
>DOJM01000313.1:453-1065 GCA_003529225.1 Paenibacillus sp. | reverse complement strand
TCTGTAGAAGCTGCAGGCTGAGACCTCTGAAAGTGTACTGGATCTAGCGGTTAAACCTCTATTAAAGCCGTATCTGTCATCAGACTTGTTGGATTATGATCGAATTCATGTATCCAATATTATCGTGCCTGAGTTAAAGAAGGGTACCCGACCTTACTTTGGATTGGTTGTTAGCTATGAGCTGCCGATGAAGGTTCCCTTTCTAAACCAACGCATTGTACTTGAGGCAAGCGCTGTTGAACGTCTTTGGATCGGGGACACAGGAGAAGGTTCAAATAAGGGCAACGACGGCACTGGTAAACCAGAGGATTTCATTACAGTTCTGGAAAAACCAAATCCAGCTGTAGCCAATAAGCAAGGTAAAGTTCGTGCCAAGATTCCGCCGAATGCTTCCGCTAGCTTATCCGTTTTTTATAAAAGCGGGGGAAGCACTGCTAAATATTTAGGCTGGAAACAAGCGGATGCGGAAGGATATATCGAGTGGGAGTGGAAAATTGGTGTGAATACCACACCGGGTTCGTGGCCATTTGTAATTCAGCTCGATGACGGTAGATCTATTGAGGTGATGTTCACAGTAGTGAAATGAGTGAAGGCGAAAGGAGTGTAATCCAT
>DOJM01000313.1:0-350 GCA_003529225.1 Paenibacillus sp. | reverse complement strand
CAGGTCGTGATCTACTCCGTACTGTTTGGGGCTTTGATAGGCTGGCTAATTGTCTTAAAGAGACGGGAGACAGGCAGGCATACGCGTAAGATCTTTAGCACAATTTCCGGATTTGTATTATTGAAGAGCTCATTCCTAGTAAGAAATAAAGATAGTGAGCTGTTGAGATTTCCCTTCATGCTGGCTGTAGTCCCTGGTACCATTTGTGCTTATCTTTATTTTTAAAATAGGAGGTGATGATGCTTGTTGTACGGATTATCCCGTGACTTTATGCAGCAGGACGGTATATATATGATGCTTGGCGAACCAGAAGGGATGCCGGTGGGTAAGCTTAATATGGTTCAAGCTCG